>DATGPD010000417.1:0-2240 GCA_035305285.1 Planctomycetota bacterium | reverse complement strand
TCGACCCACAGCAGGCGCTCGTAGTCGAGGTGCCGCTCGACGTCCTCGGACGTCGCCGGGTTCGGACCGCGCTCGCCGAACGGGAAGGGGCCGAACGACACGTAGCCCGCCGCGGCCATCGCCTGCGGGTCGTTGTTGGTGTGCGGGTCGATCTTCCACTTGGGCAGCTTGGGCTTGCCCTGCGCGGCGAGCCCGGCCGCCGCGGCGAGCACGAAGCCGCCGGCGATCCACGGCGCGTTCATAGCTTGCTCTTGATCTCCTTGGCCATCTCGATCGACTGGAACACCGACAGGTCGTCGAGCGGAGGCTGGTCGAGCACGACCACGCGCAGGGCGTTGATCGCCTCCTTCTTGACCCCGTGGTCCGACGAGTCGAGCGCGACGGCGACCTTGCCCGCGTCGGCGCGCACCCCGGCGCTGCGGAACAGGCGCAAGGCGGCGACCTTGTCGGCGAACTCGCCGCTCTCGAGCTTCGTGCACAGCCAGGCGCTGAGCGCCTCGCTCCGCCCGCGCGCGAGCGCCGGCTCCAGCCACTGCCGGCAGTCGGCCCAATGCTTCTTGACGCGCTCGAACACCTTGTCCATCCCGGCCGGGTCGCCGAGCGAGGCGAGGCCGACCGCGGCCCGGTACGCGACCTCCTCGTCCTTGTCGGCGAGCGCCTTCTGGTAGACCGGGCCCGCATCCGGGGCGGCGACCTCGACCAGCCGGCCGATGCTCCAGCGCCGGCGGGCGATCGTCTTGTGCCCGGCCTCGGCGGCGATCAGCGCCGCGTGCTCTACGGTCGTGACCCGCGCCAGCGCGCGCAGCAGATGGTCGTTCGGGGAGCGGTCCGACAGCTTCGCGATCAGGCGGGGTGCGATCCCTGCACCGAGCGCGGCCAGCTCGTCGATCGACTTCTCGTGCAGCGCGGGATTGTCGAGCTTGAAGTTCTCCAGGAGCTGGTCGACGCGCCCGGCCTCCAGGGTCTTCAGCTTGGGCCAGGACGGCGGCTTGGGCGCATCGGCGGGCGGGGGGGCATCCTGGGCGGCGAGCCCGGCGGCGAACGACAGGACGAGGAGGCGCGAGAGTCGGATCATCGGAGCCAGGTCGGCAGGGCGTCGGCGTACTCGGGGTTGACCCAGGTCAGTTTGCCAGCGAGCGCGCGCTTGCGCTCGTCCCACCACGCGGAGAACGCGCGCTTGTCGTGCGTGTAGAACGGCACCTGGTAGGCGTCGACCAGATCGCCGGAGCGTTCGAGTCCGGGCTGGTAGTCGGCGACCGACATCACGCAGAACCCGCGCGGCACTTCGATCACCGGGCTGACCTGGCCGAGGTTCTCTTCGACGAAGCACCAAGCCGCCTGCGCCAGTTCCATGGCGCTGCGCCCGATCAGGCCCCCGGACGGCTCGCCGCCGAGGATCGCGCCCTTGGAGCGCAGCTGCGGGTCGGCGTTGCCGCTCGCCTCGACGCTGCGCCGGAACGCCGTGGCCCGCTCCGCCAGCTCGGCGCGCTGCGCGGCGAACTCGCGCTGCGCGAAGCGCAGCGGCAGCACGTGGCGGTCGAGCACCGCGCGCACCGCGGCCGCCCGGCCGATCCGGTCGCCGCTCTGGCGGATGTAATCGAGCAGCGGCTCCAGCTCGTGCTCCTCGACGACGATGCCGTCGATCTCCAGCACGACGCCCGGGCGCGCCGGCGGGGCGGGCGGCTCGTTGCACGAGGCCAGCAGCGCCGCGAGCGTGCCGAGCGCGACGACCCGCCGGGTCAGCGCTGGTCGAAGGCCTCGAGGAACGCGCACGCCTTCTGGGTCAGGAAACGGTAGGTCGAATACAGGTAGTTGCCGAGCACCGGCAGATTGTCGGTCGCGGTCGGCGTCGCGAAGCAGCCGGTGTTCTCGATCCACAGGGAGCGCGGGTCTTGGGTCCAGGTCTCCATGCGCAGGCTGAACATCTCCTGCTGCCCGGGGACCTGCGGGAAGGTGAACCGCATGCCGACCGACTGTACCGGCCGGCCGAACACGGCGAGCGCCTGCTCGCCGTTGCTCAGCATGCGTTGCGCGAGCAGGTGGGTGCTGCTTTCGACGTGCCGCGGCGTCACCAGCGAGCGCACGACGAACTGCTGCGCGAGGGTCATCGGGATGTTGAGCATCTGGAACCCGACGCTGGCGACGTTGACGACGCGCGTGGCGAAGTCCTCCACCGTGGTGCCGCGCAGCTCCTCGCGCAGGACGATCCGGTCGGGCAGGAAGGTGACCGACGAGACGCT
>DATGPD010000416.1:0-3705 GCA_035305285.1 Planctomycetota bacterium | reverse complement strand
GAGGTCGCGATCCGCGCGCTGACGATCAACCCGGCGCGCATCGCGGGCATCGACCACCGCGTGGGCTCGCTGAAGGTCGGCAAGGACGCCGACCTCGTCGCGTGGAGCGGCGACCCCCTCGACCCTCGCAGCCACGTGCGGATGACGGTGGTCAACGGTCGCATCGTCTACCGTCGCAACCCCGACCGGCCCCTGTTCTGAACCAGCCATGATGCGCTCCCTCTGCGTCGCCGCGGCGCTCGCTGCGCTGTCGGTTCCCAGCTCCGCGCAGGCACCCGCGACGAGCGCGCGCGGCCTCGCGATCCGCAACGCACGCGTCCTGCCGATCAGCGGTCCGCCGATCGAGCGCGCCACGGTGCTCGTGCGCAACGGCAAGATCGAGCGGGTCAGCAGCGACATCGCCGTACCGCCGGGCTACGAAGTCGTGGACGCGGCCGGCGGGACGCTGATGCCGGGCGCGGTGCTCGCGTACGGACACACCGGCCTGGGCGCGGGCGGCGCGCGCGAAGAGCGGCCGAACCAGTTCACCCGCGGCGGCGGGCGCGGGCGGCGCGGCCGCGGCGCGCCGTCGCCCCAGGGCGGCGCCGAGAACGAGAGCGGCGAGCTGGCGCTCGACCGGCTCTACGCGCGCCAGGAGGTGTTCCAGGAACTGCTGCGCGACGGCGTCACGACGATCGGCGTGGCGCCGACCGGGACCGGCCTGCCCGGGCAGGGCGGCGTCGTGCGGCCAGCCGGCGACGACGTGGCGGCGATGACCGTCGTGCGCAGCGCCTTCCTCGCGATCGCCCCGGTCAACGACACGCGGACCAAGACGCTCATCCAGCGCGCGCTGGACGACGGCAAGCGCAACCTCGACCGGCGCCGGCGCCGCGGCCCCGAACAGCGCAGCGAAGGCGGCCGCGCCGAGGGCACGCCCCCCGCCGAGCAGAAGCCCGCCGAGAAGCCGGCAGAGAACCCCGGCGAGAAGCCGCCGGAGAAGCCGGCAGAGAACGCCCCGGAAGCGCGCGGCGGCGACGCGGCGCAGGGTCCGCGCGGCGGCCAGCAGCAGCAGGAGCCCGATCCCGCGGCCGAGGCGATCATGCAGCTCCTGGAGGGCAAGACGCGCGCCTTCGTGCAGATCGACTCCGCGGCCCAGATGCTGCACTGGGACGAGGTCAGCAAGAACCACTCGTTCCCCACCGTGTTCGTCGCGCGCCGGCACGCGAGCCAGGGGTCGCAGGGCTTCTTCGACGTGGTCCTCGACCACATCAAGCGGCGCAAGGCGATCGTCCTGCTCACGCCCGAGCTGAGCACGATCCCGAACACCGAGTACCAGGTGAACATGCCCGCGCGCCTGCACGCGGCGGGGATCGAGATCGGCTTCCTGCTCGCCGACCGCGGGCGCGCGCTCAGCGCGGCGCGCACCCAGCTCATGGAGCTGGTCCGTGCGGGACTGCCCGCCGACGTCGCGCTGCGCGGCATCACGCTCACGCCGGCCAGGGCGCTCGGCATCGACGGGACGATCGGCAGCATCGAGCCGGGCAAGACGGCGAACCTGCTGCTGTGGAGCGGCGACCCGCTCGATCCGCTCGCGAAGCTGCAGCGCGTCTGGCTCGAAGGCAACGAGGTGGAGGCTGATCCGCGATGAACCCGATGCAACGAACGCCCGCGAAGATCGTGCGCCTGGGCGCGCTCGTGACTCTGCTCGCCTGCATGGCCGCCGAGACGCAGGCGCAGCGTGGAAGGGCGCGCGGGCGCGGCCAGCCGCAGGCGCCGGCGACGCCCCCGCCCGCGCCGGAACCCAAGGAGCCGGCCAGCGTCGAGCGCTGGACGGCGATCGTCGGCGGCGAGGTGCACGTCGGCGACGGGCGCGTGCTGCGCGGCGGCACCGTGCTCATCGGCGACGACAAGGTGCACGCGGTCGGCCACGACCTCGAGATCCCCGCGGGCGCGACCGTCCTGCGCGCCGACGGCAAGGTCGTCACGCCGGGCTACGTCGCGGTGCGCGCGCAGGGCATCGGCCTGCCCGCCTCGGTCACCGGCGAGCTGAAGGATGCGGCGAACCCGTTCGATCCCGCGATCAAGCGCGCGCTCGCGGCGGGGATCACGTCGTACCTCTACTGGTCGGGCAGCGGTCAGGCGACGCCGGGCGGGACCACCGCGCTGGTGAAGCTCGCGTGGGGCGACCTCGCCGGCATGGTGCGTCAGGGGCAGTGCGCGTACTCGATGCGCACGCCGCTGTCCGCCACCGAGTGGCGCCGGCTGCGCGAGCTGGTCGGACAGGCCAAGGAGCACAAGGCGAAGACCGAGGCTGCGGCCGCGGCGCCTTCGCCCGCGCCCGCGGCGACGCCGGGGCGCGGCGGCGGGCCGCCCGGCGAGCGGGGCCGCGGCGCCCCGGGCCAGCGTCCTTCGCCGTCGGCACCGCCCGCCGGTACCGCGGAGCTGCTGCGCATCATGCGCGGCGAAGCCCGCCTGTGGGTCAACCCGAGCGCCACCCCGACCGACGGCGGTCGCGGGCGCGGCGGCGGCAGTGACGACCGCGACGGAATCCGTCAGGCGCTGCAGATCGCCGAACTGCTCGGCGTCGGCATCGTGCTCGACGACCCGGTGACCGCGTGGTGCCTCGCCGACCAGATCGCGGCGACCGGGTCGCTGGTGGTGCTCAACCCGCGCAACACCACGCCGCCCGATCCCACGGACCCCGAACAGACCGGCGCGAACATCGCCGCGGCGCGCATCCTCGACGAAGCGGGCGTGCCCGTCGCCGTCACGTGTCCGTCAGGCCGCTTCGGCGGCGCGCAAGTCGGCACCGGCGGGATCATGGGCTCGGACCTCAACACGCCGCAGGTCGACGCCGCGTTCGCCGTCCGCGGCGGCATGGACCCGCGGCGCGCACTCCGCTCGCTCACGCTCGACGCGGCACGAGCGGCGGGCGTGGAGCGCATCGTCGGCAGCCTGGAGCCGGGGAAGGACGCCGATGTCTTGATTCTTGATGGCGACCCGCTGTCCTATAGGACCTTCGTCGAGACCGCCTTGGTCAACGGTAAGGTCGTCTACGAAAAGGACAAAGAACCGTACTACCAGCACCTCAATCGGTGAGGAGTCGCGTCGCCAAGGCGCGAACGTTCGTCCGGTGTTCTCGGGCGTCGGGACCGCGCGATTCCCACCGCTGCCCTGACTTGCTCCCATGGTGGCATCCGCCCGACCGGCCATGAGCGTCGAAGCCCACAAGGAAATCGAAGACTTCTTCCGCAGCATGCGGCAGGCCTTCAACAGCCGTGACATCAAGGCCTACCGGTCGCACTTCTGGACCGACAAGCGCTTCGTCCACTTCGACGCATCGGGGCGCATCGACGAAGGCTGGGGCGCCTACGAGGAGTTCCTCGACCAGGAGTTCCGCTACATGGAGGTCCTCAAGCTGGAGCTGCGGGACCTGCAGGTGCACACCTTCGGCGACGACTTCGCGACCGCCTACGGGCAGTGGCGGCTGCAGCAGATCGATGCAGGCGGGCGCGAGCAGGAGGCGTACGGCCGCGCGACGTTCACGCTGCACCGCATGGGCGGCGACTGGAAAATCGTCAACCAGCACTTCTCCCCCGGCGCCGACGAGACGGCGTAGCGCGCACCGCGACGCGCGCGGCCGCGGCCGGTTTAGCGCGAGGGCAGCGTCCGCGGCGGATCGAACTCGAGCAGGTTCGACTCCTGGACCGACAGCGCACCCGGGCG
>DATGPD010000415.1:0-6637 GCA_035305285.1 Planctomycetota bacterium | reverse complement strand
CATGATGTCGGAGGAGCTGTTGCCCTCGTAGAACTCGGCCCCGAGCGGCGTGATGTACCGATCTTGCGCGGAGAGGGAGATGGCGCAGCCGAGCACGGCCGCGAGACGAGCGGTGGTATGCATGAGGTGCTTGAGCCTGCGGATCGGAGAAGGAACGTGAGAGGAAGTCCGCAGGATAGCCCACCCGCGGCTTCCTGTCGGGGCACGACGCAGTGCCGATCCACGGACGGTGGGACACGCGCGGTCACGTCGAGCGCCGGCGCCGTCGCGCCGCGTCGTCCCGTGAGACGCCGCTCAGGCTTCCGTGCCGAGCCCGTCCAGCCGGTGCGCGAGGTAGGCCTGCTCGGGGCCGACCGTGGCGAGCGCGAGCGCGCGGCGGAACGAGGCGGCGGCCGCGGCGCGGTCGCCGCGCCGCCAGTGCAGTTCGCCGGCCACCGCGTGCAGGAGGTAGTACGAGTCCAGCCGCTCGCGCTGCGGCATCGCGGCCAGCTCGGCGAGCGCGGCGTCGGGGCCGTGCACGTGCGCCACCGCCACGGCGCGGTTGAGCGCGACGACCGGCGACGGCCGGATGGCGGTCAGCACGTCGTAGTGGCGCAGGATCGCGTGCCAGTCGGTGCTCGCGACGTCCGGCGCGGTGCAGTGCAGCGCCGCGATCCCCGCCTGCACGTGGTACTCGCTCAGTTCGCCGCCGCGCGCGGCACGGGCCAGGCTGGCGAGGCCGCGATCGATCCGCGCCTGGTCCCAGAGGCTGCGGTCCTGGTCGCGCAGCGGCAGCAGCACGCCGTCCCCGTCGACCCGCGCGGGAAAGCGCGCGGCGTGCAGGAGCATCAGCGCGAGGAGCGCGTGCGCGCGCGGCACGTCGCCGACTGGATGGGCGACGAGCAACTCGGCCAGCCGGATCGCTTCGCCGCACAGGTCCTCGCGCAGCAGGCGGTCGCCGAACGACGCCTTGTAGCCCTCGTTGAACAGCAGGTAGATGGTCGCGAGCACGCCGTTGAGCCGCGCGCCGAGGCTCGTGCCTTCGGGCAGGGCGAAGTCGGGGTTGGCCTCGCGGACGCGCTGCCGCGTGCGGGTGAGCTGCTTCTCGATCGCGGCCTCGGTGGCGAGGAAGGCGCGCGCGATCTCGCCGGTCGTGAAGCCGCACAGCAGCTTGAGCGCGAGCACCGCCTGGGCGTCCTGTGGCAGCGACGGGTGGCAGCACACGAACAGGAGGCGCAGCGCGTCGTCACGGATCTCCTGCACCGCGGCCGAGGCGACCGCGGGCGTCGCGTACGCCGGCTCGAGCCCTTCGCTCGGATCGAGGCGCGTCTCCTTCGCCGCGACCACGCGCTGGTGGCGCAGCGCGTCGCGCGCGAGGTTCTGCGCGACCGCGGTGATCCACGCCGACGGGTTGTCCGGGACCCCGCCGATCGACCAGGCGCGCATCGCACGGAGCATCGCCTCCTGCGCGATGTCCTCGATCAGGGCGAGGTCGCGCGCGCCCAGGATGCGGGCGAGTGCAGCGTGCAGACGCGCGGTCTCGTGGCGGAAGAAGTGCTCGACCAGCCCGGCCGCACCGGGGCGCGCATCGTCGGTCGGCGTGCCGGCCATGACGTCGCGGTCAGCCGCGGGCGGTCGCCTGCGCGGCGGGGCGCGTGTGCACGCCGAGGTGGCAGTGCGGCGTCATCGCGCGTACCTCGATGACCAACCCGTGCGCCAGGCCCGGGTGACGCTGTGCGATCGCGGTCGCCTCGTCGAGGTCCTGCACCAGCAACGTGACGAACCCGCCGACCGCCTCCTTCGCCTCGGGGAAGGGCCCGTCGGTGATCCGCGTCCCGCCCGGGCCGCGCACGATCCGGGTCTCCGGCTCGAGCGGCTGGCCGATCACCGCCTTGCCGCGGGTGACCACGTCTTCGAACCACGCGTTCCAGGCGACCACCAGCTCCTGCCGCGCGTCGGCGGACAGGTGCCGGTAGTTCTCCGGTCCGGTGTTGCGGAACAGGAGGATGTACGGGTTCGCGGGGCGCGCTGGTTGGTCGGTCATGGCGTCGTTCGCGTCGTGCGAGACTACGACGGTCGTGGCGCGGCCGGTAGGACAGCGAGCGTGGGAATCCGGTGCGGAAAAGCGCGCCGTCGGACGCGGCCCCGGCACGCGCCGCGACGTTTTCTCCGACGGCGTGTCCGGCGCGGCACGGCTCGATCGTCACCGGGAGCGAACGGACCGAGCGTCCGCGAACCCGAGCCCAAGAGACAACGAGACCATGACCCGCTACGTCGACGGCTTCGTCATCCCCGTCCCGAAGAAGAAGCTCGCGACCTACCTCAGGATGGCACGCAGGGCGGCCGCCATCTGGCGCGAGCACGGCGCGCTCGACTTCAAGGAGTGCACCGCGGAGCAACTCGATCCGGGGGCCGGCCTGCCGTTCCCGCGCGGCATCAGGGCCAGGCCCGGGGAGACCATCGTGTTCTCGTGGATCGGCTACGAGTCGCGCGCGCACCGCGACAGGGTGAACGCCAACGTGATGCGGGACCCGCGGATGACCGAGCTGTGCCGCCCCGACGCGCTGCCGTTCGACGCCAGGCGCATGTTGTGGGGCGGCTTCAAGGTCAGCGTCGCGTGACCGCGGAGGCCGCGATGCCGACCGTGACCGCCGCCGACCTCGCCGCGCGCGAGCTGAGCGTCACCGCGGTGATTCCCGCGCCGCCCGAGCGCGTGTTCGCGGTGTGGACCGAGGCGCTGCCGGAGTGGTGGGGGCCGCACGGCACCACCACCCCGGTGTGCGAGATGGACCTCCGCCCCGGCGGCTTGTTCCGCACCGTCATGCGTACGGCCGACGGGCGCGAGCACCCGACCCGGGGCGTGTTCCTGGACGTGGTGGCGCCGCGCCGCATCGTGTTCACCGACGCGTTCGAGCCGGGGTTCGTCCCGCGCCCCCACCCGTTCTTCACCTGCATCGTGACCTTCGACCCGGTGCCCGGCGCGCGGACCCGCTACACGGCCCGCGCGCTGCACTGGTGCGCCGAGGACCGTGCCCGGCACGAGGCGATGGGCTTCCACGCCGGCTGGGGCGAGAGCCTCGAACGCCTCGTCGCCGCGGTCGCGCGCCGGACGGCGTGCCACTGACCCCGGCGCCGCGCGCTGGCAGCGCCGCGCCGGCCCGCCTATCCTCGGCGGATGCTCTCTCCTACCGCGAGGCACGGGTCATGACGTCGGTCGAGCCGCGCGCCGAAGGCGTGCCCGCTGCGCCGCCGCGACCGGCCGCACCGCCGGAGCGCGATACGCGCTACACGGCGCGCAAGGAGGACCTGCGCGTCATCGGCCGGCCGCTGCGCAAGGTCGACGCGTACGCCAAGGTCACCGGTCTGACCCGGTTCGCCGACGACCTCGTCCTGCCGCGCATGCTGTTCATGAAGCTGCTGCGCAGCACGAAGGCGCACGCCCGGATCGTCCGCATCGACGTGAGCAAGGCGCGCGCGCTGCCCGGCGTGCACGCGGTGATCACCGGCGAGTCGATGCCGACGCCGTTCGGCATCCTGCCGGTCAGCCAGGACGAGCACGCGCTCGCGCTCGGCAAGGTGCGGATGATCGGCGACCCGGTGGCCGCGGTCGCCGCGGTCGACGAGGAGACCGCGGCGCACGCCTGCCGCCTGATCGAGGTCGAGTACGAACCGCTCGAGCTGATCGGCGACATGTTCAAGGCGGCCGAGACCCTCGAGCCGCGGGTGCACGACTACGGCCCGTACGGCAACGTGCACAAGCTGGTCAACCTGGAGTTCGGCGACCTCGCCGGCGGCTTCGCCGAGGCGGCGCACGTGCGCGAGGACCTGTTCTACTTCGGCGGCAACACGCACCTGCCGATGGAGCAGCACGCGACGCTCGCGTTCTTCGATCCGGACGGCAAGTTGACCGTCTGGAGCAGCACGCAGACGCCGCACTACCTGCACCGCGCGCTCGCCCGGGTGCTCGCGCCGCTGCCGGCGCACCACATCCGCGTGATCGCGTGCCCGAACGGCGGCGGGTTCGGTGGCAAGAGCGACCCGTTCAACCACGAGATCGCGTGCGCCAAGCTCGCGATGGTGACCGGTCGGCCGGTCAAAATCTGCCTCACCCGCGAGGAGGTGTTCTACTGCCACCGCGGCCGGCACCCGGTGCTCATGAAGTCGCGCATCGGCGTGACCCGCGCCGGCGAGATCGTCGCGCTCGACTTCGAGAGCTACCTCGACGGCGGCGCGTTCGGCAGCTACGGCGTCGCGAGCACCTTCTACACCGGCGCGCTGCAAACGGTGACCTACAAGGTGAAGAACTACCACTTCCGTGGCGCGCGGTTCTTCACCAACAAGCCGCCGTGCGGGCCGAAACGAGGGCACGGCACGCCGCAGCCGCGCTTCGCGCTCGAGGTGCAGCTCGACAAGATCGCCTGCGACCTCGGCCTCGACCCGGCCGAGCTGCGCAAGCAGAACCTCGCGCCGCCGCACTCGTACACCGCGAACTGGCTGCGGGTGACCTCGATGGGGCTCGGCGCGTGCATCGACAAGGTGGTCGAAGGCTCGCGCTGGAAGGAGCGCCGCGGCGCCACCGGCCACCGGCTCGGCATCGGACGCGGCCTTGGCCTCGCGTGCAGCAGCTACCTGTCGGGGGCCGGCCTGCCGATCTACTGGAACGGCATGCCGCACTCCGGCGTGCAGCTCAAGCTCGACCGCAGCGGCCTGGTGACCGTGTTCTGCGGCTCGACCGACATCGGCCAGGGCTCCGACTCGGTGCTCGCCTACGTGGTCGGCGAGGTGCTCGGCGTCGACCCGCTGGGCATCCGCGTCGTGACCTCGGACACCGACCTCACTCCGGTCGACCTCGGCAGCTACAGCTCGCGCGTGACGGTGATGACCGGCAACGCCGCGATGCAGGCCGCGGAGGATGCGCGCCAGATCGTCGCGCGCGGCGCGGCGGAGAAGCTCGGCGTCCCCGCCGGCCGCCTGGTGTTCGCCGACGCGCGCGTGTTCGACGCCGAGAACCCCGAGCGCGGCATGAGCTTCGCCGAGGCGGTGGTCGAGGCCGAATCGCGCTTCGGCACGATCGGCACGGTCGGCTCGTACAAGCCGCCGCGCACCGCGGCGCGGTTCAAGGGCGGCGGCGTGGGCCCGAGCCCCTCGTATTCCTACAGCGCCGCGATCGTCGAGGTGGAGGTCGACGCCGAAACCGGCATCTACCGCGTCGTCAAGGTGTGGGTCGCGCACGACATCGGCCGCGCGCTCAACCCGGCGCTCGCGATGGGCCAGATCGAGGGCTCCGTCTACATGGGCCTGGGCGAGGCGACGATGGAGGAGATGGTCTATCGGCCCGACCGGTTCGGCGTGCACAAGATCCCGTCGCTGCTCGAGTACAAGAGCCCGAGCACGATGGAGACGCCGGAGATCGTCACCTACGTGGTCGAGGACCCCGACCCGAACGGCCCGTGGGGCGCGAAGGAGGTGGGCCAGGGCCCGCTCCTGCCGATCATGCCCGCGGTCGCGAACGCGATCTTCGACGCGGTCGGCGTGCGGGTCGACGAGATCCCGGTGACGCCCGAGAAGGTGTTCGCCGCACTGCAGGAGAAGGCGAAGGGCAAGGAAGGGCGCGTGGGGCCGACGGCGACGCCGGTGGTGACCTGGCCCGAATCGCTCAAGGTGCTCACGCCGTGGCAGGGTGGCGACGGCCGGGAGGTGGACGCCGGCAAGGCGTCGTGACCGCGCCGCACCGCGCAGGGCGGTCCTGCGCGCGGCGTGCACCCTGAAAACCGTGGCGGCGCGCGCGGGTTCTTCGGGTGTCCTCGGTCAGGCACGCGGCGCCCGCGGCTGATCGGGGAAGCGGCGCCGCCCGGCGACGGGCGGCGAACGAGTTCCGGCGCGGCGCCGGATCGGGCTCTTCGCGCTCCCGCGCGGGGGCCGGAGTGGTGGTCTCGAACCACGGGCGGCCGCGCCGGAGCGAAGCACTGGCTTGTCAGGACGGGGCAGGCGAGTAGCGGCCGCCGGCCATCGGGTCGGCGGCCGCACCATCTCCGTGCGACCGGCTCCGCGCCGTCGAGGTGCACGAGCAGCGCGAGGCGTGCGCGTGCCGGACGCGCGGGTGGCCGCAGCGGCGACTCCGCGTTGCGCCCGCGAGGCCGGTCCGGCGTGACGTGGGAGGTCAGGTCCCGCCGCGCACCCCACCGGCCCCGCGCTCCATCGGCGGGGCCGTCACTGCGAGGGGTAGTTGGCCTTGACCCACTCGACCCACTTCTCGTCCAGGCTGAGCGGCGTGAGGCCGTAGACGGTGCGCAGGGCTTCGCGACAGGCGGCGACGATGTCGCTCTGGTCGACGGCCCAGGTCTTGGGATCGACGCGGCCCTTCACCTGCAGCATGAAGTCGCCGAACTTCTCCGGCTGGGTGGCGAGCAGGAAGTCCCAGCGCGACCAGAGGAACTCGTTGTCCGGCCAGTTGATCGCCGAGTACTGCCGCCAGGAGAGCGCCTCGCTGAACGGCCGGAACTTGCCCGCCGTCACCGCCGCGCGCACGTCGGGCTTCCAGTTCCACTTCGCGGTCGGGTCGTGCGCCGCGCCCTCGTCACGGCAGAAGGAGTTCCACCGCTCGCTGACCCGGCGCTCGAACCAGTGCGCCAGGCCCTCGGTGATCCAGACCGGGGTG
>DATGPD010000414.1:0-2175 GCA_035305285.1 Planctomycetota bacterium | reverse complement strand
GAGGGTCACCAGGAACGCGGTGCGCTTGCGGTAGCCGGCCGCGACGAACGCGACCGCGACGATCAGGCCCTCGGGGACGTTCTGCGCGCCGATGCTCGCGGTCACCGGCCAGCCGATCTGCGCGTCGCCGCTCGCGACCGCGACGCCGACCGCGAACCCTTCCGGCACGTTGTGCAGCGCGAGCGCGATGGTGAGCAGCCACACGCGCGACAGCGACGTGGGACCGTGGTGCACGCGCCGCCGGACGAAGTGCTCGTGCGGCATCCACCGGTGCGCCACGGCGATCGCCGCGCCGCCGAAGGCGACCCCGACGAGCACCGGCCACGTCGCCGCGCTGCCCCCGGCGTGCCTCGCCAGCTCGAAGGCGGGCAGCAGCAGCGCGACGAACGACGCGGCGAGCATGACTCCGGCGCTGAACCCGGCGAGCGCCGACTCGAGCCGGAGACCGATCCTGCGCACGAGCATCACGGGCAATGCGCCGATGCCGGTGCCCACACCGCCGGCGAGCAGGCTGTGGACGAGCGCGTCGGTGAAGGACGTGGCAGCGGACATGCGGTCGGCACGCGGGGCAGGGCAAACGCGCCGGACGACCGTCGGCGCGCGACGAGAAGACAGCGAAGGCCGCGCGCGCGCCAGCAACGAGTGGGTCCTTCGCACACGGCGACACTTCTGCGTGGTAGCCTCGTGGGATGGAGCTGCCCGCGGGTCTGGTGCCTCTCGGCGAGTCCCCCGAGTTCGACGTGCACAACGTCCCGCCCGCGTTGCTGACCGAGCACCGCACCGCGTCGGACTGCTGGGGGCGGCTCGTCGTCACGCGCGGCAGCGTGGACTACCACGACCTCGCGACCGGCGCGACGACCCGCGTGCACGCGGGAGAACAGTTCGTGATCCCGCCGGCGCAGCCACACCGGGTGGCACTGTCCGACGACGCCACGTTCCGCGTCGAGTTCTTCCGCCAGCGCTAGCAAGCGCACGCACCGGCGCGCGGAGCACCGGCTGACGAAAGCGACCGCGCGAGGTCCACGACTGCGGACGCATTGCGGAGCCGCGCGCTTCGCGCTCCTCGCAGTCCGTACATGCGCGCGCCCGGTGCGACACACGCCGCACCGGGCGCGGATGGACGACTCAGCTGCCGCCGGTCTCGCCGCTCGACGAGCCGCTGCGTCCGGGACGCCGCTCTTCGGTGTCGGACTCACCGGGTTCGCCGGTGCGGCCGGTCTGGCCCGGCTTGGTGGAACGGGTCGACTCCTCGCCGCTGCGGCCGGGCATGCGCTGCCCTTCCTGCGAACCCCGTCCGGGGTTGCTCGGGTTGCTGCGGTCGTCGGGGTTCTTGCTGCGTTGTTCAGCCATCGTGGGGCTCCTTGTCTCGGAAGTCAGAAACGGAATGGCGGTGCTACTGCAATGCCTGTTCCGCTCGCCGAACGTCGCGCTCCGCGGCCCGACCCATCGACGGCGCGCGCTTCCTGCAAGACTTGCCCGCGCGCCCATGGGGCTGCTGCACGTTCCAGGCCCTCGCACGCGCTTTTGCACGCATGGCAGCATGCCCGAGGACGTGCGCGAGTTGTCGTCGCTCGCCACACGTCGGCGCGCTCGCTCACCGCGTCAGCAGATCGCCACTTGCGAAGGACGGACTTCGGACTCCGGTTCCGGCTTGAACGTCGGCACTTCGCACGACGGACGACGGTGCGCGACGATGAGTGATCACACGCCGTCGTGCAGGCTCGTCGAATGACGGCGTGCGGCGCCGTGCATCGCGCGCTCCTGCAATCACCACATGAACCGATTCACGCGTGATCGCGGGACCTCCCCATCAAGCATCGGAAGCTCTGCGAAAGGCGACGCGCGCTGAGCGGTGTGCGCGCCCATCGACATCCTCGTCGGCCGAAGCGTCTACGCTCCTTCGCGCCCAGCTCGCGCAACTCGCGCGCGACGCAGACGCGCGCAAACCTCATCCACCAACGCCCGCCCGGGGATCGACCAGCACGGCCCGTCGCCAGCGCAGCCCCTCTTGCTCCGGAAGAGCGCGCACCTCGATGGCGACCCGGCCCGCATGCGACACCCGACGTGCAGGCCTCGCGCAACGCGCGCGGCCACGCACCGCTCGCGGAAGACGCTCCGATTCCGCGGGCGTTCGGGCAAGGTACCTCCGGGCACGTGCCGCGGTCGCCCCTGCGA
>DATGPD010000413.1:0-2341 GCA_035305285.1 Planctomycetota bacterium | reverse complement strand
GTGGCTGGCCGGCGAGCAAGGTCGCGCGCCCGAACCGCCGTGGGACCCGCTGCAGTTCGCGATCGAGGGCGCGCACGCGCGCGGGTTGGAGCTGCACGCGTGGTTCAACCCCTACCGCGCGCGGCACGCGAAGGCGACGTCGCCGACGTGCGCGACGCACGTCGCGCGGCGCACCGACTGGTGCGTCGAATACGACGGCCACCTGTGGCTCGACCCCGGGCGTGCCGAGGCGCGTGACCACACGCTCGCGGTGATCGCCGACGTCGTGCGCCGCTACGACGTCGACGGCGTGCACATCGACGACTACTTCTACCCCTATCCGGTCGCCGGGCGCGCGTTCCCCGACGACCGATCGTTCGCCGCGGCGCAGCGCGCCGGCTGGCAGGGGTCGCGCGCCGACTGGCGGCGGCGCAACGTCGAAGACATGGTCGCCGCGATCGCGCGCGTCGTGCGCGAGCACCGGCCGCGCGCGCGCTTCGGGATCAGCCCGTTCGGGATCGCGCGCCCCGGCGTGCCGCCCGGCATCACCGCCGGCATCGACCAGTACGACCAGCTCTATGCCGACGTGTGCAAGTGGCTGCGCGAAGGGATCTGCGACTACCTGTCGCCGCAGCTCTACTGGCCGGTCGCGCAGACCCGGCAGAGCTACGCCCGGCTGCTCGCGTGGTGGCCGACGGTCAACGTGCAGAGCCGCCACCTGTGGATCGGCAACTACACCGGCAAGGCGGGCTCGCCCGGCTGGCCGCGCGAGGAGCTGCTCGACCAGATCGCGCGCACGCGCAAACAGCGCGGCACGACGGGGAACGTGCACTTCAGCATGCGCGCGCTGCTGGAAGACCGGGCCGGGATCGCGACCGCGCTGCGCCGCGGACCGTACGCCGAGCGCGCGCTCGTGCCGGCGAGCCCCTGGCTCGACGCGCACCCGCCGGCGGCACCGAAGCTCGTGACCGAACCGCTCGCCGACGGCAGGGTACGCCTCCGCCCGAGCGCGGCGGGCGACGACGACGTCCGGTTCTTCGCACTCTACCTCCACGACGACGACGGCTGGCGCCTCGCCGACGTGCGCGGCGGCGACGCGACCTTCGTGTTGCCGTCGAAGTCCGCCGATTACGCGGTGACCGCGATCGACCTCGCCGGCAACGAATCGGCGCCGGCGCGCTGAGCGCCGCGCCGGTCGTCGAGCCTTCGGCCGCGGCGCGCGGTCGCGCCCGACGCGGCGTCAGTACTGCCGCTCGTACTGGAAGCGGTCGCGTCCGACGCGTCGGTAGCGGTGCAGCTTGCCCGGGGCGTGCGGGTGCACGTCGTCGAGCACGAGCAGGATCTCTTCCCGATCGAAGGCGTACCGAGAGCGGCCGTCCAGCGGCCCGCCGCACAACGTCACTTCGTGCAGCTCCTCGTAGCGCGAATCAGCCATGAACCACCTGACGAGCGTTCGTCACTACGCACGCGGCGACCGGCGAGGGCGCACGAACTGCGGAGTGCGGATCGCGGCCCGCGGGAAATCCCGGTGGTACGGGGCGCGCAGCCGGCGAGTCGGGTCGTTTGCGTCACGGCCCGCACGTACGGACCGGCCAGCCGTGGCGCACCTGGGGGTGATCCCGACCCCCGTCCGTGCGACCGCTCGTTCGGCCTTCCTGTTTCCCATCGATCGAGGATCGCGCGGCACCGGCGCAGCCATTCGACCCGGTCGGGGTCGAGGCGCGCGCCGCGCAAGCCCACGAGATGGAAGTCGCAGTGCCCGCGTGCACCAGCGCAGATCGCAACCGCGAAGGTTCGCCTTGCGCACGCCCTCGGGCGCGCGGAAGCGGTCGTCGAACGACTCGTCGGGGTAGAACCCGGTGCGACTGCCTTCGCACGCAATGGTGCTCTCGACCAGCCCGCTGCGCGTGCTGCCGAGGTGGAAGGCCGCGTGGTCGAGCGGTTCGCGCCGCCACGCCGCCAGCACGTCGGCCGCGCGCTCGCGGTGCGCATGGAGCAGATACTCCAGCACGTCGTCTTCGTCCCACGACGCGAAGACGAACGCGCGCTGGCCGTCGGGAGCGATGCGAGCGGCGACGATCTTGGTCGACCCCGTGCCGAGCACGGCGTTGTCGGTATCGCGCAGGCCGCGGGTCGCCGGCGTACACCGCCGCCAGGCGAGCCAGCGCGGTGGTCTTGCCGCTGCCCGGCGGACCGACGAGTACACGACCGCGCCGCCGTCGTTGCCGAGCAACTCGCCGACCTCCTCTTCGAGCAGGCGCGGAGTCGGGCAACCCGAGACCAACACGCGCGGACGCACCAGCGCCCGCACCACCCCGACTCGAAAGCCACGGCGTTCATGCTGGCGAATCTGCGGGAGTCG
>DATGPD010000412.1:0-7437 GCA_035305285.1 Planctomycetota bacterium | reverse complement strand
CCGCCCTCCTTGCCTGCGGTCTCGCGGCGCAAGACAACGCCAAGGCGGTCTTCGACCAGGTCACCGAGGTGCAACGCAACCTGTCGCGGAACTCCTCGCGCGAAGAGCGTGAGAAGGTCGCGCAGGCGGTGATGGAGGCGGCGAAGGCCGCGCTCGCGGAGCACGCCAAGCTGCTGAGTGATGGCGAAGGCCTCTACTGGCGCGCACGCCTGCAGATGTTGGCGCGCGCCGACCGCGACGACGTCGTCGAGAGCCTGCGCTCCTTCATCGCGGCCGAGCCCAACGCGGCGCTGGCGCACGAGGCGCGCGTGATGGCGGCGCAGATGCTGTCGACCACCGACAGCAAGGCGGCCGGCGAGCTGCTGGCCAGCGTCGACGCCGACCAGCTCAACCCGCAGCTGCGCCGCCAGTTCGACGGCATCCGCAGGTCCGTCCAGTCCGGTAGCAAGCGGAGCGAGCTGAACGGCAACCCGGCGCCCGCGATCCCGGCGCTGCACGTGCTGAACGGGCCGTCCGACTGGTCGCTCGACAAGTACCTTGGCAAGGTAGTCGTCGTCGACTTCTGGGCGACGTGGTGCCCGCCGTGCCGCGCCATCATCCCCGACCTCGTCAAGTTCCAGGCGGAGCGCGAGAAGGACGGTGTCCAGGTGGTCGGCGTCACCCGGTACTACGGCTACGGGATGGACTTCACCGAAGGCTCGTCGTTGCCGCACGGCGGCAAGTCGGTCGGCGACCCGCGCGACCCGCAGAAGCGGCTGAGCCAGGAGGACGAGATCAAGGTCAACGAGAACTTCGTCAAGGCCTTCAAGCTGAACTACCCGGTCGTGTTCACGCAGAACGATGTCTCCGGCGACGCCTACGGCGTCACGGGCATCCCGACGGTCTTCGTGATCGGCAAGGACGGCAAGGTCGTCGGGCACAGCGTGGGCGGTGGGGCCGACGCCCATGCGCGGATCGAAAAGCTGGTCGAGCAGGCGCTCAAGGGCGCGAACGCGTCCGAGGCCTCGCACAAGTCGGGCGACTGAGCGATACGCGCGGCGCCGCCGCGGCGCCGCGCGTCAATGGCGCTCCAGTACCCTGGCCGGACGCACCCCCAGCGCGTCGCCGTGGGTGTGCGGGTCGGCCCGCTCGCGCTGCCCCGAGGCAGCCACCGCGGCACGGTCGCCGAAGCAGCCGCCGCGCGCCACCTTGTGCTCGTGCCCGCTCTTGCGCAGACCGTCTCCCGGCCGCGCCTGGTTGGTGTAGCGCGTGAAGTCGTCGCGGCACCACTCGACGACGTTGCCGATCACGTCGTGCAGGCCGAACGCGTTGGCCGCATAGCAGCCGACCGGCGCCGTCGCCGGGTAACCGTCGTCGTGGTCCGGCCAGTCGAGCACCGCGGCCCACGGCGATCCCGTGCGCTGCGCGGACAGGTCGGAGAGGTTGCCGGCGCCGCGCACCGACTCGACGTCGTCGCCGGTCCACCAGCGCGTCGTCGTCCCCGCGCGCGCGGCGAACTCCCACTGGGCCTCGGTCGGCAGCACGAGCCCGATACGGCCGAGCACCTCGGTGGCCGCGGTCCAGGACACGTTGTCCACCGGCCACGCCGGCGTGCACCGGATCTGCTTGGTGGCGTAGTTCATCAGCCCCTGCATGCGGCTCGGGTTGTTCCCGGTCAGCCGCTGCCACTGCCCCTGGGTCATCTCGTACTTCGAGAGGAAGTACGGCTCCAGCCGGACCGTGTCGCTCAGCTCCCTGCGGCTGCCGTCCTGGCTGGTCACCGTCTCGCGCATGACCAGGCTGCCGCCGGGGATGAGCACGAACACGATGCCGGTGTCTTCGCCGACGACCGCGCGCCCGTGCGCGTCGCGCTGCGGTGCGGCGCCGCTCTCCAGGTGCCAGAACTCCTGCAGCCCGGAGACCGGATCGGGACCGATCGGCAGCAGGCCGAGCTGCGGCGTGAGGTCGAGACCGCCGTACGGGGACTCGGGCGCGACGACCGCTTCGATCGCGCGCTTCCACGCCGCGGCGGCCTCCGCGCCGTGGATGCTCCGTTCGGCGACCGTCCCGGCGAACGCGGCGCGTGCTTCGACGCGCGGCACGAGGTCGGCGAGCGCGCGCAGGCCTTCGACCAGTTCCTGCAGCGTGCGCCGGCGCCACGCGACCTCCGCCGGCAGCTCCGCGTCGGGCTGGTTGCCGAACGCCGCGAACGCCGCTTCGTGCGCGGGCATGCGGCCGAGCAGGTCGCGCGCCTGCGCGAGCCAGCTCTCCATCGCCGCGACCTTCTCCGGCACCGACGGCCACAGCGTGCCTTCGGTGCGGCGTAGGTTGTCGACGTACGCGCCGTCGAGAGCGGCGGCCATGCGCTGGCGTTCCTCGCGCTCGCGGCGCGCCGCCGCCTGTTCACTGCGCAGCAGGAGCAGCGTCGTGACCAGCGCGGCGGCGAGTGCCGCGAACAGTCCCAGCACCGCGCTGGCGAGGCGCGGCTCGCGCCGGACCCATCGGGTGAAGCGCTGCACGCGCGTGGCGCGCCGCGCGGCGACCGGCCGGTAGTCGAGGAACGCGCGCAGGTCGGCAGCGAACGCCTCGGCGCTCGGGTAGCGTCGGTCGGGGTCCTTGTCGATCGCCTTGAGCACGATCGCGCACAGGTCGGAAGCCAGCTCGGGGTCGTGGCGCTGCGGGTCGAGCGGCTCCTTGCCGACGATCTTGGCGAGCACTTCCGCCGCGGTCTCGCCGTCGAACGGCCGGCGCAGGGTGAGCAGCTCGTAGAGCGTGACGCCCAGCGAGAACACGTCGGCGCGGTGGTCGACCGGCACGCGCTTGGCCATCGCCTGCTCGGGCGCGATGTAGTACGGCGTGCCGGCGAAGTCGCCGGTGCGCGTCATCGACGGCAGGTCGGCCTCGCGCGCGAGCCCGAAGTCGGTCAGCACGACGTGGCCGTCGGCGCGCAGCAGGACGTTGGACGGCTTGACGTCGCGATGGATCACCTGCGCGGCGTGCGCGTGCGCCAGCGCGTCGGCGATCTGTGCCGTCCAGTCGACGACGGTCGCGACGTAGCCGCGCGCGGCGAACTCGGGCGGCAGGCCGGCGGGCTCGCGCCGGCCGCCGGCCGCGTCTTCGAGCAGGTTGCCGACCACGGCGCGCAGCGCCGCGGTCGTCTTCTGCCCGCCGTGCGCGCGCAACCCGGCGAGGACGCGGTCGAGCGCCGCGCCCTCGATGTACTCCATCGCGAACCAGTGCACGTCGCCGGAGCTGCCGACGCCGTGCACCTGGACGATGTTCGGGTGGGTCAGCTTCGCCGCGGTCGCCGCCTCGCGCTTGAAGCGCGCCACGGTGCTCGCCTGCAAGGTGAGGTGCGCGGGCAACACCTTGATCGCGACCCGGCGGCCGAGCGCGACCTGCCGGGCCTCGTACACCACGCCCATCCCGCCGCGGCCGACCTCGCGGATCAGGTGGAAGCCGTCGAGGTCGGGCAGGCCGGACACCGGCGGCGGCGGGTCGACGTCGGCCGCGGTCGCCCCGAGCATCGGCGCCACCATCGGCTCGAGCAGGGCGTGCAGGTCCTCGTGGCACGCGAGCAACTCGTCGACCGGCTCGCGCGGATGCCGTTCGCGCCAGGTGTTGAACACCTCGACCGCGCGGCGCAGGGCTTCGACCGGGTCCGTCGCGGAAGACATCGGCGGCGGAGTGTAGGCCGGTGTGCGTCCCCGGCGATCCGCTTCTCCGCCTGGCGCGCGTCACGGTCGGGTGAAAAATGGCGCGGCGGCGGGTCGGGTCGACCCGGGCGCGGACCACGGGGCCGGTGTGCGGTCAGGTCGCGCGCTCGCCGAGCAGGGCGTCGACCTCGCCGCGCTGCAGCAGGCGGACCTTCTCGGCGAGCCGCGGCAACGCGCGCTGGAAGCGCATCCGCGCGGTGTTCTCCTGGATGCCGAGGGCGGCACCGACCTCGGCGAACGACTGCCCGCGAAACTGACGCAGGACGAGGACGTCGCGGTCCTCCGGGTCGAGCAGCTCGAGCGCCAGCCGCAGCCAGGCCTCGCCTTCCGCACGGCCGGCGGCGACGCTCGGGCGATCGGTCGAGCGCGCCATCGGCGCGACGCTCACGCACGTGCCTTCCGGCAGCGGGCGCTCGGCGGCGAGCGCGCGGCGCTGCGCGTTCCACCACTGCGCGCGGCCGCGCAGCACGTTCTCGACGATCGTCGCCACCAGCGCGCGGAAGTGCGCGCGGCTCGCGAGCTGGAAGCGCGGGCCGTAGCGGCACAGCTCCAGCAGCGCCTCCTGCACGAGATCGCCGGGCTCGACCCGCGCGCGCAGCGCCGGGCCGAGACGTGCCTCGACGCGCTGCCGGATCCACGGTAGCTCGCGCGCGATCAGTTCGCCGAGGGCCTCGGCGTCGCCCTCGTGGTAGCGCTGCAGCAGGACGATGGTCCGGTCGGCGGCGTCGGACACGACGCGGATTTTCGCGCCGGCGCGCTGCGAGTCCAGCGGTGTGCGGCTGCGCTCCAGCGTCGCGCGACCGAGTCGGTGCAGGGGACGACGAGGTCTTGCGCCGGGCTGCTATGCTCCACCAATGTCCTCGCGGCAAGGCGCAACGCTGCTCGTGGTCGGCGACGTGCACAACCACTGGCGTCCCGCCGACCGTGAGTTCCTGGAACGCGGCGGCTGTGACCTCGCGGTGTTCGTCGGCGACCTCGGCGACGAAGACGTGAAGATGGCGGAGGCGGTCGCCGGCGTCGCCGTCCCCAAGGTGGTCGTGCTCGGCAACCACGACGCCTGGCAGAGCTTCTCGCAGAAGAAGCCGACGGCGAAGCTGCGCGCGGTGATGGCGGCGCTTGGCGACGACCACCTCGGCTTCGGTCTGCGCGAATGCTACGCCGCCGGCGTGTCGCTGATCGGCGCGCGGCCGTTCTCCTGGGGCGGGCAGAGCCTGCGCAGCGCCGAGCTGTACCGCGAGCTGTACGGGGTCGGGTCGGCCGAGGAGTCCGCCGAGCGGATCGTCGAGCTGGCGCAGCGGGCAGAGCACCGCGACCTCGTGATCGTCGCGCACAACGGACCGAAGGGTCTTTCGCGCGAGCCCGCCGACATCTGGGGCAAGGACTTCGGCAACCCCGGTGGCGACTGGGGCGACGACGACCTCCGCCTCGCGATCGAGAAGATCGATGGCCTCGGCCTCCGCGTGCGCGCCGTGCTCGCCGGCCACATGCACGAACGCCTCGCGCAGCCGCGGCAGGGCGTGCGCCAGCGCTTCGTTCGGCGCGACGGCACGCTGTTCGTCAACGCCGCGGTCGTGCCGCGCGTGCGGCGCGCGGAGGACGGCACCGAGGTCGGCCACTTCCTCCGCCTCGTGGTGCGCGACGGGGAGGTCGTCGACTTGCACGAAGTGTGGGTTGACGGCGAGGGGCAGGTGCGGCGCACGATCCGCCCCGACGTGCGCGAGCTGCCGCGCGCGTCCTGAGCGACGGCTCGCCGCGGTCACTCCGGCAGGCTGTCGCGTGCGCATCGCCGCTCATTCCGCCGCCGCCAGCTTGCGCATCGCACGCTTGAACCCGGCGACGAACACGTCGCGCACCGCGGCCGGGCCGGCGGAGAACACGAGCGCGTCGAGCGCGGTGCCGACGTCTGGCCGACCATGCGCGGGTGGCGTGCGGCGAGCGCCACGGAGTCGGCGCCTGGTGATCTGCGCCGGCGGATGCGAGCACGCGCAGCCTGCAGCGCCGGCCGTAGCCTCGTCGACGCGCCGCGTCATCCGTGAACAGGGATGTGCGGCGCGGCTCTCGGCAGTCACCACGCGCCCTGCGCAGGGTGGCAAGTGATGGTCGCGGTCACCAAGCAAGGGGCAACCGTGGCGCGACCGTGCGCCAGCCAGCCGATCTACGTTGCACCCTGCTCCGCTGCCGCCCCGACGAACGCGAGCAGCGTGTCGCGCAGCACCGGTCGCAGCCTCGCGGCGCGCACCGGGTCGATCGGCGACGGCGGCGACTCGTCCATGTAGATCCGCTGGCTCATCTCCAGCTGCAGGGCGTGTACCCGCTGCGCGGGCGCGCCGTAGGCGCGCGTGATGTGCCCGCCCTTGAAGCGGAAGTTGCGCTCGGCGTGGTAGCCGCTCCGGCGCTGCACCTCGTACACCGCGGCGCTGATCGCGGACGCGCACGAGGCGCCGTCGACGTCGCCGAGCATCAGGTCGGGGAGCGGCGTCGGGTGCAGGCGCGGCACGAAGCCGACGATGCTGTGCGCGTCGAACAGCAGCGCGTAGCCGAAGCGCGCGCGGATCCGCTCCAGCTCGGCGCTGAGCGCGTCGTGGTACGGTTGCCAGAACCGCGCGACCCGCGCGGCGACCTCGTCGGCGTCGGGCTCGTCGCCCGCGCGGTAGATCGGCGCGCCGGCGAACGTCCGCGTCGGCACGAGCTCGGTCTCCGCCTTGCCGGGATAGAGCCTGGCGCCGGTGCTCGGCCGATTGAGGTCGACGACGTAGCGGCTGAAGCGCGCGAACAGCGTCGTGGCGCCGAGGTCGGGCACGAAGTCGTAGAGCTCGTGCAGGTGCCAGTCGGTGTCGGGCAGCGCGGCGACCGCAGGGTCCGCGAACCGGCGCCGCAACTCGTCCGGCACCTCGGTGCCGGTGTGCGGAATGCTGACCAGCAGCGGCACCTCCGCCGCGCGCGGCGGACGGACGAGGAACGGCGCGTCGCCGGTCACCCGGCCTCCTTCAGCTTGCGCATCGCGCGCGCGAACCCCGCGACGATCTCCTCTTCCGCCCGGTGCCGACCGCCGTCGATCACCTTGCGCCCGGCGACGAACACGTCGCGCACCGCGGCCGGGCCGGCGGAGAACACGAACGCGTCGAGCGCGGTGTCGGCGTCGTGGCCCACCATGCGCGGGTGGCGCGGATCCAGCACCACGAAGTCGGCGCGCCGCCCCGGCACGAGTGCGCCGACCGGCTGCGCGACCGCGCGCGCGCCGCCGGCGCACGCGACCTCCCACAGGTTCCGCCCCACGTGCGCGGTCGCGAGCGTCGAGCCGACGAGGACCGCGCGCTGCTCGTGGCGCACGCGCTGCCCGTACTCCAGCATCCGCAGCTCGGCGCACGGGTCGATCTCGATCTGGCTGTCGCTGCCGATGCCCAGGCTGCCGCGCGCGGCCAGGTAGTCCTGCGTCGCGAACGACCCGTCGCCGAGGTTTGCTTCGGTGGTCGGGCACACGCCGGCGGTCGCTTCGCTGTGCGCGAGCGCGAGGCATTCGCCCGCGTCGAGGTGCGTCGCGTGCACGATGCACCAGCGCGGGCCCAGCGCGAACCGGCTGAGCAGGAACGCGACCGGGCGCGCGTCCAGCGCGGCGACGCACTCTTCCACTTCGCGGCGTTGCTCGGCGGCGTGCACGTGGATCGGCGCGGTGGGGTCGATCTCGTCGATTCCGCGCACCAGCTCGTGCAGAGCCTGCTCGTCGACCGCGCGCAGGCTGTGC
>DATGPD010000411.1:0-3328 GCA_035305285.1 Planctomycetota bacterium | reverse complement strand
CGCCACCACGCCCTGGTCGCCCGGGTCGCGGAACGTGTGCTGCAAGGTGATCGTCGTCGTCACGCCGGGCGCGATCGGTTCGACCGGAAAGGTGCGCTGCGTCGCCTGCTCGCCGCGCCCGATCCGCACGGTCAGCTCGCCCGGCGCGCTCGCCGACAGCCCGCGGTTGGCGACGTCGATCGCGAAGGTCGCGGGTACGCCGGCGACGACGAAGCGGTCGCGCACGCGGACCGCGGCGACCGCGAGGTTCTCGCTGTCCCGGCCGCCGAGGGCGACGACGCGCAGGCGTTCCTTCGTCGGGTCGAGGGCGCGCAGGACCGCGAGCAGGTCGGCGCGCGGCCGGCCGTCCTCGCCGATCCAGTCGACCTGGCGCAGGTCGGTGAGCAGGGTGATCTCGGTCCGGCTGCACTCCGGCGTGCTCGCGCCCAGCTCGCGCGCCTGGCGGAGCGCCGCCGCGAGGTCGCCGCTGCCGTCGCTCGCCACCGGCATGCCCCCGAGCACCTCGCGCACCCGCGCCTGGGTCTGCACGCCGACGCGCTGCGCCGCGAGCACCGGCCTGGTCGGCGCGTCGGTCGTGACGATCGACAGGACGTGGCCGCTGCCCTCCTCGGCGATCCGGCCGCCGAGCGCGAGCAGGCGATCGCGCGCCTCGGCGAACACATCGCGCGCGCCGCTGCGCTGGCGCATCGACAGCGAGTCGTCGAGGCAGATGACGTGGTGCGTCCGCGCGGTGCCGAACACGCTGCTGCCGAGCTGCGGGCGGGTGACGAGCAGCACCAGGAACAGCACGGCGAGCGCGCGCAGCAGGAGGAGCAGCCACTGCTGCATCTGCAGCCGGCGCCGGTTGCGGCGCAGCGCGGCCAGCAGGAACTCCATCGCGGCCCACTTCACCCGCTGGTACCGCCTGCGGTTCAGCAGGTGGATGACGATCGGAACCGCGACGAGCGGCAGCAGCCACAACAGCGCGGGATTGAGGAACGCGAACGCGATCAAGGTCTCGGCCGGCCGGCGGGGACTCTACCCGCCGAGAGCACATCCGCCCAGGCGAGCGATCGCCCGCTTTCGCCGCGAACGGGGTCCGGGCCGAGCGTCGTACCGCGGTGCGGCTCGCAGCGGAGGTCTGCCGTCCGCGAGGCGCGCGCGATTCCGCGCTCGACCGACGCCGCGTACGACCGTGCGCATCGCGTCCGGGCCGCGGCGCGCGTCTCAGCGCTGGTAGATCGGCAGGTTGGCGTACGGCAACTGCAGGATGATCAGCGCGATCGCGGTGCCGTAGGTCGAGCCCACGCCGTCGCCGGTCCAGGAGCCGTCGCGCGACTGCATGGACAAGAGCTTCTTGGACATCGCCGCGTAGTACTCCGCCCAGTCGGAGCCGCCCTCGAAGTACAGCGCCTGCGCCAGGTAGAGGTGGGCATAGAAGTAGTGGCCGCCGGACCCGCCGACCGAGATCGTGCGCTTGGCGTAGGCCAGCGCCTTGGTCGCCATCGGGTCGTCGTAGCGGCCGGCGCTGTAGAGCACGGCGACCGCGGCCGCGGTGATCGCCGGACGCCCGCCGCTGCTGCCGCGCAGGCTGTAGCGGATGCTGCCGTCGGCGTTGGCCGACTGGGCGATGTACTGCACCGCCTTCCTCACCGTCTCGACCGGCACCACGATCCCGGCGTTGCGGCACGCACGCAGCGCCTGCATCTGGGTGACCGTCACGCTGCCCTCGTCGCCGCCCGAGTTCGGCGTGTAGATCCAGCCGCCGTACGCCGACTGCGCCGCGGCGGTGAGCTTGACCGCCTGGGTGAGCACGCGGTGCAGGTCCTGCTGCCGGCGCTCGTCCTCCTCCATGCCGTAGACCTCGGCGAGGTAGAGCGTGGAGAAGCCGTGGCCGTACATGCTCTGCTGCTCCTCGCTCATCGCCGCAATCAGGCCGTTCGGCTGCTGCCGCGCGATGAGGTAGTCGACGCTGCGCCGGATCGCGCGCCAGTACTTGCCGCGTGTCGGGGTCGAGCCGGAAGCGAGCATCGCCATGCCGGCGAGGCCGGTCATCGCGCACGGATACTCGCCGCGCCCGCCCTCCGAGCGCCACGAGCCGTCGCGGTTCTGCGTGCGCGCGAGGTACGCGAGCCCGCGCTGGATGGCGGCCTCGATCTCGGCGTTGACGCCCTCGGGGTACACCGCCTTGTCCTGCGCGGGCGCGGGCACGGCGGCGAAGGCGAGCGGCAAGAGAGTCGCGAGCAGCCCGAGTCCGCGCGCAGCGCGACGCGCGACCGACGAGGAACGGCGTACCTTGGACACGGCCGCCCGACTCTAGCACGCCGGCGGCCGGCGACCCGCCCGGAGGCGTCAGCCGGGCGGCACGGGCTCGGGCGCGCGCCGCCGCAGCTCGGCGACCGCCTCGTCGCTCGCGAACTGCTCACCGCCGAATCCGGCGACGAAGCGCCCGCCGCGCACTTCGCCGCGCAGCTCCATCTCGCGCAGCGCGCGCAGGAGCAGGCGCCACGGGACCGGGAACCGTTCCTCCTGCACGACGGCAAGGCACGCCACTCCGT
This sequence comes from Planctomycetota bacterium, assembly GCA_035305285.1. Lineage (GTDB taxonomy): Bacteria > Planctomycetota > UBA1135 > UBA1135 > UBA2386 > DATGPD01. The sequence goes on along the minus strand of DATGPD010000411.1, from coordinate 791 downwards.
GGCGCGCGAGGAGCTGGCGGGCGGCGACGACGATCGGCGCGGGCTCGAGCGAGGGCTGCGCGGCCGGGTCCGGCGCGGGAATCAGGCTCCAGCGCCCGACGGCGTGCACCGGAAAGCGCCGCTTGCTCGGCGCGATCGCGAGCTGGCGCAGGGCGGCGAACGAGTCGCAGGTTGCGAGCCCCGTACCGACCAGCTCGCCGAGGCCCTCTTCGAACCAGCTCGGCAGGAGCTTGCTGCGCGCCTGCAGCTCCGCGGGGAAGGTCGCGCCGCGCGCGGCGAGCAGCTCGCGGAGCTGTCCTGCCGGCGCGTTCAGCTCCACCGGCCCGCGCCGCTCGGCGGCGAGCGCGAGCCAGGCGTCGAGGTCTTCGCGCGGGACGATCGCGACCCGGCAGGTGCTCAGCGGCCCGCGGAACGCGCCCCACAGGCGCAGCCAGACGAACTCGCCGCTCAGCGTGAGCTGGTCGAGCCACTCGCGCCGGTAGTCGGCGACGCGCGCCGGGAGCACCTCCTGTTCCCACTCGGCCGCGGTGAACTCCAGTCCGGCGAGCTGGCGCAGCGCCTCGCCCACTCCGCGCGGGCCGTCGAGCCGCGTCTCGGGGTCGAGGTGCTGCCAGCGCCGGCGGAACGCGCGGAAGCGCTCCTCGCTGACCGGCTGGATCGCCTTGCGCAGCGACTCGACCATCGCCCGCCGGATGCGCGCAAGCAGACGGCGGTGGCAGAACACCACGCGGCCACCGAGCCGCGCGCGCAGCACTGTGCCCTCGCCTTCGAGGCGTGCCATCGCGGCGCGA
>DATGPD010000410.1:0-3367 GCA_035305285.1 Planctomycetota bacterium | reverse complement strand
GATCGGCGTGCACGGAGTCGGCGGCGAACGTCGCGCCCCACGGGTACGGCCGCGCCGCGACCGGCATCGTGCCGCGCGCGGCGAGCGCGAACTCCGCGGCGCTCGGCAGGTGGCCCCCGGCGAGCGCGGCGAGCGCGCGTGCCTGACGGAAGGTGAGGTGGTGCACCGGCAGGTCGTCGCCCGGCACGACCACGCCCTGGAACTCCGCGCGCTGCTCGGGGGGCAACCCCGCGAGCAGGCGCGCCGCCTCGGCGCCGGACAGCTCGGTGCGCGACAGGGCGAAGGCGCGCTCCGGTGCCCCGGCCGCCGCAACCAGCACTTCACCCTCGCGCAGGTTCGCGAGGTGGAGCTGCGGGACCTCGACCTCGATCGCGCGGTCGCGTTCGCCTTCGAACGCGACGTTCGCGGTCGCGAGTCCGACCCGCTCGACCTGGACCACGTAGTGCCCCGCGTCGAGCACGCCGTCCTGCGGCCAGGGCGCGGGCGTCGTGCCCGCGTCCCGGAGCCGCAGCAGGCCGATCGAGGTCTCGCCATCGAGTCGCCATCGAGCAGGTGGCCGTGCAGCGTGCAGCGCGCCACCCCCTGCCAGCGACGGTGCCGCTCGTGCCACGCGGCGTCGCGCGCCGGGACCGGCACCGAGGCGAGCAGGCGCTGGAGCCAGTCGCGCCGAGCGGCGTCGGGGTACCAGCGGTCGAACGCCAGCACCGCGTGGTGTGCGCGCGCGGCGTCGACCGCCGCGCCGTCGCGCAGGAGCTGGCTCGCGCGGCCGTACGCCGCCTGCGCCTGCTCCAGGTCGCCGCGCTCGACCAGTTCCTCGGCGGCCGTGGCGAGCGCGCGCAAGCCGTCCTCGTGTGCGCGCGTGTCACGCCACACGCCGGCGGCCACGCCGGCCAGCGACAGGACCACGGTGGTCGCTGCGGCGACCAGGATCCCGCGCCGGTGGCGCGCGGCGAACGCCGCGCCGCGCGCCACCATGCCGGGCGCCTGCGCGGTGATCGCGCGCCCGTGCAGGAACGCGCGCAGGTCGTGCTCGACCGCCTCCATCGCCGGATAGCGTGCGTCGCGGTCCTTGGCGATGCACTTGTGCACGATCGTCGCGAGGTCCGGCGGCACGCGGCCGTTGAGCGAGCGCACGGGCGGCGGTTCGCGCTCCAGGATCTGCCGCATGATCTCCGCCGGGTGCGGCCCGTCGAACGGCGGGCGCAGGGTGAGCATCTCGTACAGCGTGGCGCCGAGGCCGTACACGTCGACGCGCGCGTCGAGATCCTTCGCACCGACCGCTTGCTCGGGCGCCATGTACGACGGCGTGCCGACCGCGTCGCCGCTGTGCGTCAGGCCGACCGTGCTCTGGTCGCGCGACAGGCCGAAGTCGACGAGCACCGGCCGGCCGTCCTTGCGCAGGAGCACGTTCGACGGCTTGAGGTCGCGGTGGATGATCCGCTGCGCGTGCGCCACCGCGAGCGCGCCCGCCAGCTCGGCGGCGATCGCGGCACACGACACCGCGTAGCGCGCGCCGGTCGGCGCGTGCGGATAACGCAGGTTCGCGAACCCGGGACAGCGCTCGCGCAGGTCGGTCTCCTCAGCGAGCGAGCCGAGCAGGCGGCCGGGATTGCGGCCGTGGAGCTGGCGAAGCACCGCCTCGAGCGATGCCCCGTCGACCAGCTCCATCGCGAAGTACCAGACGCCCTGGTCCTCGCCGACGGCGTAGATCGGCACGATGCCGGGGTGTGCGACCCGCGCCGCCGACTCGGCCTCGCGACGGAAGCGCGCCACCGCGTCGGGGTCGACGCCGGCGAAGGACGGTAGCGTCTTGACCGCCACGACCCGGCCGAGCGACTCCTGCCGGGCGCGGTAGACCACGCCCATGCCGCCGCGGCCGATCTCCTCCAGGAGGATGAAGTCGCCCAGCCGGCGCTGGCCGCCGCCGCGACTCCGTCCTCCATGCGTCGCGCTCATGCCCCCGAAACGGACCGTGTCCGTGCGCGGGGTATCGGGCCGGCGGCGGGTCCGGCTTCAGCGGGTTCCGGCGCGGAGCGGTCCGCCCGGGGAACGGGCGATCACAGGGGCCCGGGCGGCGCGGTCTCGTCCTCTTCGGGGACCAGTTCGATCAAGCCGCGCTTCAGTTCCTCCGCGGCGATCTTGATGTAGTTGCGCTCGCGCGTCTCGAACAGCGGCTTCTGCCCACGGACCAGTTCGCGGACGCGCTTCTGCAGGAGCGCCGTCTTGTTGAACGAACCGCCGACCAGACGGACGAGCTGCTGGGGAAGGGAATCCTCCATGGGCGAGTGCGGAGCCAAGGGGCGAGCAGGGTAGGAGGCCGACCGCCTTCCTGCAACCTCGCGGTCGATTCTCGCGCCCGACCGTGCGGCGCCGGCCGGACCGGCCCCCCGGCCGCAGCGGCCGGCGGCCCCGGCCAGGCCCGGTCAGAGGTCGCGGCAGTCCTGGATCACCTCGCTGCGCGCGTAGGCCCGGTGGCCAGCGCGGTTGACGCTGAGGATCGCGAGGCACAGCAGCACCTGGCGCGCCGAGGCCGGGCCGATGAGCTGGACCTCGAACCCGTGCGGGAAGCCGTCGCCGGTCATGTCCATGCGGCTGAACACGCCCACTCCGTACGCCTGCGGCGACCAGTTCGTCGCAACCGAGTGGTGCCGGTACTGCAGCAAGCCGTCGCTCGACCGGTCCGGATCGCGCTGCAGGCGCCAGGGCGCCGTGCGCGGCGCGAGCGGCGTCGTGGACAGGGTCCACGTGCCCGTGTCGATCTGCCGGATCGTCCCGGGGACCGTCGGATCCTCGCCGAGCCGCCACGCGAGCTGAACCCGGGTGTGTACCGGGTCGGGTTGCACCATCACGTCGAAGGTCGTGCGCCCGGTGTCGAGCAGGCGTAGCACCTCCTGCCGGTCGGTCGAGTCGGCGATCGCGTCGATCTGCTTGCCGTCGACCAGCGGCTCGCTGACGAACCGGCAGAAGTTCAAGCCGATCGGCGATCCGGCGACCAGGCCTTCGCCGTCGGAGCGCAGGTAGTACGAGTACACCCGGTAGACGTCGAGGTTGTACTCGTGGTTCGCCGAAGTGACGTAGGTCGCGGTCCACGCGTGGCGCGCGAACAACAGCATATTGCCGGTGTACGGCGTGCCCACCGGTTCACGCTCGAAGATCCCCGCCGGGCGGAGCAGCGGCAGGCGCGACGCGATGCGCGGCGCGGTCGGCGACAGCTCCAGTATGCTGGCGTACGCGTTGCCGATCGCGTCGTTGTGGAAGACGCGCACCGACGAATGGAGCCCGCGCCGCATGTCGTCCATCAGCTCCTGGCCGATCTCGGTGGCGCGCGCCAGCCGGCCGGCGTAGCGCTCCGCGTCCGAGCCCGACT
>DATGPD010000409.1:0-2101 GCA_035305285.1 Planctomycetota bacterium | reverse complement strand
CACGCTGCTCGACGGCGGCCAGCGCGTCGCGTCGATGCAGGACTTCGTGCGCGGCAAGCGCCTGCACGCCGAGGTCGTCGAGGTCCTCAAGAAGTGGAGCCTCGAGCCGAACACCGAGCCGCCGACCGGCGACGCGGAGCGCGCGACCCCCGACGACGACGCCCTGTTCACCAACAAGACCGTCGGCCGGACGACCGACCTGGTCCTCAGCCTCGCCCTGTGCCAGCGCTCCGAGCACGCCCGCGGGCTGGTCACGGCGACCACGTCGGCGGCGCTGCGCTATCTCGGCTTCGACCGGGCGTACGCGATCCGTTGGATCCGCGGCCTCGACCGGTGCTGGATCCGGCAGAAGGCCGACCTCACGCCGCGCGGCATCCTGTCGACGCAGGTGCAGTTGACCCCGGAGGAGCGCCAGCTGTTCGAGGCGGCGCTCGCGACCGGCGACGGGCAGTTCCTCGTCCCCGGCGACCAGGGCGAGGGCCTGCTGACCATCCTCGGCAGCGACGCGGCCCTCATCGTGCCGGTCAATCCGTCGTTCCACGTGCCGACGCTGATGCTCCTCGACCGCGCGGTGTCCGGCGCGCCGCTCGACCCGCGCCGCGACCGCTCCCAGGCGAAGGCGCTGGCCAGCGTCAGCAGCCTGCTGCAGGAGAACCTCCTGCTCAAGCGGCAGCGCGCGCGGGTGACGAAGTTCGCGCTGACCGACCCGCTCACCCGTCTCGCGAACCGCGGGGTCGGCATCGTCACGCTGCGGCAGGAGATCGCACGCAGCAACCGCGCCGGCGAGCCGCTCGCGGTGCTCATGATGGACCTCGACAAGTTCAAGGCGCTGAACGACCAGTTCGGCCACCTGGTCGGCGACCAGGCGCTGCGCACCGCCGCCGAGGTCCTGCGCAAGAACACGCGCAAGATGGACACCGTGTGCCGCTACGGCGGCGAGGAGTTCGTGGTCATCCTGCCGGGCACGCAGCTCGAGGACGCGTCGGTGACCGCGACCCGCATCCAGGCGGCGATCGAGGTCGCCGGCGACGAGCTGGGCCTGCCGCTCACCGTCTCGATCGGCGTCGCCGCCTACAAGCGCGGCGAGGACAACGTGGAGTCGCTGCTCAGCCGCGCGGACCGCGCGCTGTACGCGAGCAAGGAACGTGGTCGCAACCGCTTCTCGGTGGACTGCGAAGAAGTCGTCCGGAAGTAGGCCGACCGGGCGTTGCGGCCGGCCGTGGGTCGCCGTTTCCGCCCTGCCGCCGGGCGTCCCGCACCCGACGGACGGCCGGCCCGGGCTTCGCGAGCACGGGGCTGCCCCTGCCGGCCGGCCCGGCTATCCTGCAGGGTCATTGATCCGCTGTTGCTGCCCGCACCCCCCGCCATGCTGACCGGCCTCCTGCAGACCGGCAGCGGCGCGCTGGTGCGCGTCGAATTGACGTTCTCTCCGGCCGCCCTCGCCGGCGCGGCCGCCTGCTTGGTGTTGGCCGCCTTCGGCGCGACGGTCGGAACGGCCCTCCTGGTCCATTCTCCGACCAAGCTCCTGCGCCGCTTCGGCCAGGACGACCGTCGCCTCGCCCACCTCGAGGCCCTGGCCCCGGACCTCATCGTGACGGCCCGGGTCCTGTCGATCCTCGGCGGCGCGGGCACGTGCCTGTTCGCCTACGAGGTCGGCGGCTCGATGCCGCCCCTCCTGTCGCTCGGGATCGCCGCCCTGGCCCTCGTGTTCCTGTGCGGCGCGCTGCCGCCCGCCCTCGCCGCGACCCGCGCCGAGGCGATCGTGGCACGCGGCTCCGGCCCGCTCGCCGCGGTCGGCGCGGTCCTGCGCTTCCCCCTGCTGGTGCCGGCGCGCATGTTCGCCCGCGCGGTCCTGCGCGTCGCGCGCGTGCCCGAGCAGCCGACCGACGACCCCGAGGAGATCACCGAGGACATCCTGGCCGCGGTGCAGGACAGCGACCGCGGCAACGCCCTCGCGCCCGAGGAGAAGTCCTGGATCGCGAACATCGTCGACATCAAGGACCTGCAGGTGTCCGAGATCATGACCCCGCGCACGGACATGATCGCGGTGCCCGCCGACCAGACCGTCGCCGAGGCCCTGCACGTGCTGATCGAGAAGGGT
>DATGPD010000408.1:0-5203 GCA_035305285.1 Planctomycetota bacterium | reverse complement strand
AAGGCCCTGCGCGGCTTCGGCTACACCGACCCGCGCGGCGGCGACGTGCGCGTGACGCTCGACAAGGTGGAACTCGCCGCGAAGGCCGACGACGCGCTGTTCCGCCTCGACGTGCCGAAGGACGCACAGGTCATCGTGCAGAAGGTGCCCGAACGCGAGTCGGCGAAGGGTGCCGAGAAGACGGAGGGCGCGAAGCCGCCTGCCGACAAGAAGAACTGACGAACCGCGCTTGCGGCGCTGCCCTCGACCACGGGTCCCCTGCGACCCGCCGCAGGGCGAGTCCGACCGCGCCGCGCGCTATCCCGCGCCTTCCCGCCGCGCGGCGAGCGCCGCGGGCGCGCCCGCCGGTTCGAACGCCCGGCCGGTCACGAAGTCGGAGAACGACGGTTCCTCCGCGCCGCACGGCCAGCCGAGCATGGCGAACGCCTCGCGGCGCACGCGGCGGAAGCACGCAAGGATGCGCTTCCTGGTCTCCGCCTGCGGCATCGGCAGGCCGACGTGCTTGACGCAGCCGACGCGTTCGAGCGGCTCGCAGAACTCACCGAGGTTGCGCGCGAAGTAGGTCCCGTCGGCGTGCAGCTTCTTCGCGCACGCGGCGAACAGCCGACCGAAGCCCTCCAGCACCTGAAGCACGAAGGTGCGCTCGCGCAGGTCCTCGCGCAGCCGGTCGGCGTCGAGGTGGTGGTCCTGCATGTAGGCGTGCACCCACAGGTCGTAGTAGCACTGGATGTCGAACTCCCACTTGAGCCGCATCAGCGGCATGGAGCCGAGCACCTGGTACTGGTCCTTGTAGAGGAGCAGGTTGGCGCGGTAGCGGTAGCGCAGGTAGTCGTCGTACAGCGTGCCGCGCTCGGCGAGGTCGCGGTCACCGTCGCGATCCCGCGCGATCAGATCGGTGACGAAGTCGTTCGCCAGCGCGATGAAGTCCGATCCCGGACTGTAGAACGGATCGGTGAACGCGGCCGCCTCGCCGGTGCACGCCCAGCGATCCGCGGCGTCGAGCACGCCGGTGGTCGAGTAGGCGAGCTGTCCGTAGGCGAGGAAGTCGTGGCGCTCGGCACCGCGGAGCAGGCCGTCGACCGCGCGGTGCGCACGCAGGAAGGCGGCGAAGCCCGCGGGGCGCAGGATGGCCGGGTCGAACGACGGGCAGGTCTTGTCGATGACCACGCCGACCGACACGACGCCGCGGTTGAGCGGGATAAACCAGATCCAGTAACCCGGGTACGCGAAGTGGATGGTCGACAGGCGGCGCGCGGTGTAGCGCGCGCGGGCGCGGAACGTCGGACCGCCGAGGTCGTCGATGTCGACGACGCTCGTGTAGCGCGCCCACGCGGCCGCGATCGCATGCTCCTTGGTGGGCCGCCGCAGGTCCCTGGCCTTCGCGACCAGACTCGTGCGCCCGGTCGCGTCCACCACCCAGCGCGCGCTCACGCTGCGCGCACCGGCCGCGCTCTCCGCGCGAAACCGGTGCGGCGCGCCGCCGCTGCTCAGTTCCAGGTCGCGCACGGTGGCGATGTGCAGCTCGACTCCGGCGGCCGAGTTCATGCGCCGCAGGTCGGCCTCCAGGCGCGCGCGGTCGATCTGGAAGCTCGGATGGTACGGCAGGCTCTGCGTGCCCATCTCCGACATCTCCTCGAGCGCGGCATCACGCGTCGGGCGGTCGAAGAAGAAGCGCAGGCCGTTCTTCGGGAGCTGGTTCTCGTACAGGTAGGTCGACAGGCCGAGCTTGCGCAGCAGGTAGTTGCTGAACAGCTCGACGGTCGCCTCCCCCACCTTGAACGAGGTCTCCGGCGAGCGCTCGAACATCGCCACGCGCAGGCCGGGGACGTGCCGCACGAGCTGGCGGGCGAGGAGGTTGGCCGCGAGGCCTCCGCCGAGGATGGCGACGTCGTAGTCGGGCTGCATGGGTTGCGGGAATCGATGGCCCGGCGACCGGTCCGGGCACCGCACGATACCCTGCCCGGGGCGCTACGGCTTCTCGAGGACGACCCACGCAGCGGCGCCGCCGGAAGCGAGCGAGCTGACCAGCACGCGACGCGCGCGCGCGGGCAGGCCGCCGTCGTGCAGCGCGATTCCGAGTGCGGGGTCGAGCATGTCGGGCGCGGTCACCTGCGCGCACGACGCGCCGCCGAGCAGGACCAGCGCGGCGGCGAGGTTGCCGCCGCCGTACTCGCCGGTCACCGCCTTGGGCGCGAACACCGGCGGCATGTTCGCGCCGAACAGACCGCGCAGCACTTCCGCTTCGAGGCTGTCGCCGCGCACGCTGCCCGAGGCTCCGCTAACCACGGCGTCGAGGTCGCCCGGCGTGAGGCCGAGGCGCGCGAGCCGGGCGCGCAGCATGCTCGCGAGCACCGCGCCGCCCCGGCCCCAGTCGGCCCGCGGCGCGGTCGGGTCGAAGGCGCGCGCGTGCGCGATGATCTTCGCCAGGACCCGCGCGCCGCGCGCACGCGCGTCGGCCACGCGCTCGAGCACGACGACGGTGCTGCCTTCGCCGGCGAGGAAGCCGCGTCGCGTACGGCCGAACGGTCGGGGGCGGATCATGCCGTCCTCGTCGGGTGCGCACAGCGCCCCCAGCTTGCCGAGCACCGCGTGCACCAGGGTCCCGATCTCGTCGACGTGTCCGGCGAGCACGACGTCGCTTCGACCGCTCGCGACCTCGCGCGCGCCTTCGATGAGCGCGAGCAACGGTCCGGCCTCGCGCTGCACCACGGTGACGTTTGGCCCGGTCGCCTGCAGGTCGATCGCGATCTGACCCGCCGGCGCGCTCGCGACGCAGTCGGTGAACAGGAACGGCGATGCGGTGCGCGGCCCGCTGTCGAGGAACTCGCACAGCAGCCGTTCGGTGAACACGCCGGCGCCGAAGGTCGTCGCCATCGCGACCGCGCGGGTCGCCGGGCCGCGCTCGACCGGCAGGCCCGCGTCGCGCAGCGCCATGCGCGCCGCAGCGACCGCGAAGCGCGACGGCGCGCTCATCCGCCGCGCGCGCCCCGGATCGAGCCAGGGCGACAGGTCGAGGTCCTCGCCGTTGCGGCGGCACAGCGCGGCCGCGTTCACCGCACCGGCGTCGCGGTAGCCCGCGGGGTCGCGCAGCTCGCTGACCTCCGCCACGCCGCGCGCGAGCGCCGCGGCAAGGGCTTCGCTCCCGGCGCCGAAGCCGCCGATCGTACCGAGACCGGTGATGACGACCGTGGTCACGTCAATCGTGCGGGGCGCGACGGAAGACCACCGTGACGTTGTTGCCGCCGAACGCCAGGTTGTTCGACAACGCGACCCGGGCACCGGCGAGTCGGCGCACCCCGCCGATGACCACGTCGAGGCCCAGCTCCGGGTCGGCGGGGTCGTCGCCGCCGGTCGGATGCACCTCGCGGTAGAGCAACCCCAGGACGCAGACGACCGCCTCGAGCCCGCCGCACGCGCCGAGCAGATGACCGACCAGACTCTTGGTCGACGTGACCGGGACGTCGGCGACCCGCTCGCCGAACAGCTCGCGCAGCGCGCGGGCCTCGACGACGTCGTTGTGCGGCGTGCCGGTGCCGTGCGCGTTGACGAACGCGACCGAGCTGGGCGACTCGCCCGCGTCGTCGAGCGCGCGCTGCATCGCGTGCAGCGGGCCCAGGGCGTCGTCCTTCGGCGCGGACATGTGGTGCGCGTCGCAGGTGGCGCCGGCGCCGGCCAGTTCCGCGAGAACCACCGCGCCACGCGCGCGGGCGTGGGCCTCGGTCTCCAGCAAGAGCACGCCGGCCCCCTCGCCCATCGACAGGCCCGCGCGGTCGACGCGGAACGGACGCGACGGCCCCGGATCGACCGCGCGCAGCGCGTTGAACCCGGCGTAGGTGACCTCCGACAGTGCGTCCGCGCCGCCGGCGAGGGCGACCTCGCATTCCCCCGCGCGCAGCGCGTCGAGCGCGGCGGCGAGCGCCATGTTCGCCGACGTGCAGGCGGACGAGCAGGTCAGCACGGGCCCCGTGCACTGGAACCGGCGCGCGACCGCGTCGCCGGGGCCGTTGTTCTGGTGCGAAGCCACCTGGCGCAGGCCGAGCCGGCGCTCGCGGCGCCGCAGCCGGCGGAAGAAGGCCTCGCCTTCGAGCAGCCCGCCGTTGCTCGAACCGAAGAACACGCCTGCCGCGGTCAGTTCCGCGGCGCCGAGGCCGGCGTGCACGATCGCCTCCTCGGCGGCCTGCACCGCGAACCGCTCACCGCGGCCGAGGCGGGCGGCAGGGTCGCCCTCCCGCTGCGGCGGGAGCGGCGCCATGCCGGCCAGCTGGGTGCGGTGTGCACCGGGATCGAAGGTCGTCACCGGGCTGATCGCCGGCGCGCCGCGGCGCAGGCCGCGCGCGAGGGCAGCCACACCGGCGCCGAATCCGGTCACGGCGCCGAGCCCGGTCACGAAGATGCGCGGCCGCGTGCCGCTCATTCACCGGCCGCGACACCCCTCGGCGTGCCCAGCCGCTCGTTGACGAAGTCGGTGAGCGTGCGCGCCGAGGCGAAGACCTTGCGTCCGATCTGGTCGTCAGCGACCTGGATGCCGTAGGCCTTCTCCAGGGCGACGACCAGTTCGAGCGCATCGACCGAGTCGAGACCCAACCCGGTGCCGAACAAGGGGGCGTCGTCGTCGATGTCCGCAGGGTTCACCCCCGGCAGGTTGAGGCTCTGCACGATCAGCCGCTTGATGTCGGCGATGGGTACGGGGTGGTCCATGGAACGGGGCGGGATTCTACCGATGCTCCGAGCGCAGCGAACAGGCTGCACGCCATTGCCGGACGGCGGAGCGGCCGGCGCCGGACCGGCGGCGCCGAGCACGCCCGGCTCCTTCCGGCCGCACCGCCCGGTCGCCGCGGTCGCACGGTCAGGTCTCGACCATCTGCCGGGCGCGCACGCAGAACTCGTGCAGGCCGGGCACGTCGCGCGGCAGGTCCGGGTAGCGGGCGAGCTGGGCGAGCAGCACGTCGACCGCGGCATCCGCGTCGGCGCCGGCGGAGTGCGCGCCCTCCAGCTCCCGGCCGCAGAAGTGACGGAGCGCCGCGGTCAGGTTGCGCGGCCCCATCAGGAAGCGGTCCCAGGAGGTCTCCTTGACGTTGAAGATGATCTTGGCGTCGACCTGGTGGCGGCCGGCGAGCGACCAGGGCACCTGATGGCGCGCGCACTCGTGCTCCAGCAGGGGCAGGTCGAACTGCATCGAGTTGAACCCGCCGAGATCGGCGTC
>DATGPD010000407.1:0-3519 GCA_035305285.1 Planctomycetota bacterium | reverse complement strand
AGGTCGGAGAGGAAGGCGAGCAGGATGCCACGGTCGTCGACCTCGGCGAGCATGGAGGTCTCGGGCGCGTATCCTGCGGAGCGCAGGTAGCGGATGCAATCAACCTTGGTGATCGTGCGTCCGCCGTGGAACGGATCGAGCAGCACCGGGCGCGTGCCGTGCACGCGCACCAGGAAGTGGTCCGGCATGCGCAGTCCGCTCAACTGCAGGCCGACGCGCCGGCCGACGAGCACGTACAGCGCGCTCAGACTGACCGGCATGCCCTTCTTGCGGACCAGCATGCGGTCGAACAGGAGCGTGTCGAGGTCCCAGTAACGGCTCGCGTCGCCGGCATAGCCTTCCTCGTGGGCGAGCAGCTCGGCGAGCGCGCGCGCCGCCGACGCGGCGGTGCGCACCCGCATCGCGCCGCGGACGCGCAACGCGAGCGCGTCGAGCCGCGCGGTGATCGCCTCGCGCTTGTCGTGCCCGGGGTCGGCGATCGCGCTGAGCACGGCGAGGCCGTCCTCCAGGACGCTGCACCGAGGGCGCGCGGCCTGCTCGTGGCGCAGGCGGAGGGCGATGCCGCGTACGGAGGCGAGCCAGTCGGCGAACGCGAGCGATCGCAGGACCAAGCGCGCGCGTGCGCGCAGGCGTGGGTCGCGGTCGTTCGCGGCGCGCTCGAGGCTCGGCCGGGCGAGCGGCCCCCACTCGACGAGCTGGCGGCGGCACGCGTCGAAGATGCGGCGATCAGCGTCGGCGAGCAGACTGACCGCTGCCTCGATCGAGGACGGGCGCGGGGGCGCTGCGGGGCTTCGCTGCTGTTGCTGCTGCATGCGCAGGGATGCTTCCTTTGCCAGGCACGGCCAGTCTAGCGAGGCCGCCGTGGCGGCCGGCGAGGAACTTCGCAGGCCGCGCGCCGCGCCGACGCGCGACGAGGGGCATCGGCGGCAGCGCCGTGCGCTGCAAGAGTCCGACCGCGCGATGCCATCGCGCGCGACGCGCGATGAGCACGACCGTGTGCCGCGCCGCAGCACCGGCTTCCGTTGCTCCGCCATCGCCGCGTGCGCGCATGCAACGCGCGCTGCGTTTCTGTTCACCGCCACTCACGCCGCCGCGGCCCTCGTGCGCGACGCGCGCCGCGCCTCGCCAGCAAGCCGCGCACCGGCACGCGCTCGCGTCGCGTCCTCCGGACCTGCCTAGGTCGGCACTCTCGCGTTCACGCGACTCCTACCAACCGGCGACCGCAGGCGGCGGCGTGGTCCGGTCGGACCCGTGGGTCGAAGCCCCCCGGGATCACGCTCCCGAGAGCGGCACCCTGCGGGTGCCGCGGCGTCACTCCTCCGAGTTGCCGAACACGCCAGCCAGCGCGAGCAGGCGCAGCAGCTCGACGATGGCGAACAGGGCGCCCGCGAGGTAGGTGAAGCCGGCGGCATACAGCGTCTTGCGCACGCCTGGCATCTCGTCGGGGGCGACGATGCCGGAGCGCTCCAGGATCTGCATCGCGCGGCGCGACGCGTCGAACTCGACCGGCAGCGTCACGACGTGGAACAGCACGCCGAACGAGAACCCGATGATTCCGAGCCAGAGGAACCCGGTCGCGTGGGTGATCAGACCGAGCAGGATCAACGGCATGGCGAGGCCGTTGGCGAAGTTCGCGATCGGCACCAGCCCCGCACGGATCTGCATGGGCGCGTAGGCCTGAGCGTGCTGCAGCGCGTGGCCGACCTCGTGCGCCGCGACCGCCACCGCGGCCGGTGTCCGCCCGTGCAGCACCTCCTGCGAGAGGCCGACGACCCGCCGGTTCGGGTCGTAGTGGTCGGCGAGCATGCCCGGCACGCCGACGATCCCCACGTCATGGATGCCGGCCGCTCGCAGGATGGCCGCAGCGGCCTCCGCCCCCGACATGCCGGAGCGGATCGGCGTCCGGTTGTACCTGGCGAAGGTGCCCTTGACCGCGAACGACGCCCACAGGCTCACGCCCATGAGCAGCAGGCTGAGGATCCAGAGGGTGGTCATTCGTTTTCGAGGCCGCGGTTTACGACCGTCGCACCGCACGATTCAAGCCTGCGCTCACGGGCGCGCGCACGACGCGTGTGAGGCCGTGTGGAACGCACCGCAACGCAGCGACGCTCGTCCACGCGCGATCGAGGCGGTCGGAAAGGAAGAGCCGAATCGCCTATCGGCGGGACGCCGCGGCCGGACCACGCCGCCGCCGGCGTCGCGATCGCGCGTGCGCGCGCGGGGCGTCGCCGTCCGCGGCGCGCGCATCGTCCCGCGCCGGGATCTGCCCGGATCCGGTGCCGGACGCCACCGTGCCGAGGTGGCGGCGCACGCTCTCCAGGATCGAGCGCTCGGCCGGGGCGACCAGCGACAGCGCGCGGCCGACGTTGCCGGCGCGGCCGGTGCGGCCGACGCGGTGCACGTAGTCTTCGAGAGCGCGCGGCATGTCGAAGTTGATGACCAGGCCGATGTCGCTGACGTCGATCCCGCGCGCCGCGACGTCGGTGGCGACCAGGAAGCGCACCTTGCCGCGCTCGAACGCCTTCAACGCGATGTAGCGCTCCTCGGCGCCCTTGTCGCCGTGGATCGAGTCGGCCGGCAGCCCGCTGCGCTTCAGCGCGTTGCCGAGCTGCTCGGCGCGGGTCTTCGTGCGCACGAAGATCAGCACGCGCCCGCGCTCGCGTTCGAGCACGGCGCGCAGGTGGCGCACCTTTTCGTCGCCGGCGACCTGGGCGAAGGAGTGGCTGATCGTGCGCGCCGCCTGCGAGCGACGACCGATCTGCACGCGCTCGGCACCGGGCAGGAAGTCGGCGCACAGGTCCTCGATGTCCTTCGGCATGGTCGCCGAGAACAGCAGGTTCTGCCGTTGCTGCGGGCAGCGGACGAAGATGCTGCGGATCTGCGGCAGAAACCCCATGTCGAGCATGCGGTCGGCCTCGTCGAGCACCACCGTGCCGACCTCGGCCAGCGTGATGCTGCCTTGCTGCAGATGGTCGAGCAGGCGCCCGGGGCACGCAACGAGCACGTCGAGGCCGCGCTTGAACGCCGCGCGCTGGATGGAGAGGTCGATGCCGCCGAACGCGGTGCAGATCGCGAGTTCGGTCGCGGACGCGTAGGTGCGCAGGCTCTCGGCGACCTGTACGCACAGTTCGCGCGTCGGGACGAGGATGAGGGCGCGCAGGCCGCGCGGGCCGCCGACGAGGCGTTCGAGGATCGGCAGGCCGAAGGCTGCGGTCTTGCCGCTGCCGGTCTCGCCCAGGGCGATCAGGTCTTTGCCTGCGAGGATGGTGGGGATCGCGCGGGCCTGGATTTCGGTCGGGGTCTCGTAGCCGGCCCGACGAATGCCGGCGAGGATGGGCTCACTGAGCCCAAGGGAAGCGAACGTCACGCTTTGGTCACTGCAATCTGTTGCGGAGCGGATCAGGAGGCTCGGGCCGCGGCAACGTGCCGCCGGCGCGGCCGCTCCGGTTCGTGTATCGACCGAGGACGCGGCGGTGTTGAGGCGCGCGACAGCTCGGCGGACAGGAGCCCGTAATGGCC
>DATGPD010000406.1:0-5645 GCA_035305285.1 Planctomycetota bacterium | reverse complement strand
ACCGGACGGCACCGGCACGACGGGTCGCGGCACGAGCGGCACCGAAGGGACCCGCCCGAGCGAGACCCCGGACACGCAGCGCGGGGCGGAAGGCACGCTGTCCGACCAGACGACGATCGGCACGAAGACCGTGGCGGAATGGCGCGCGCTCCCGCGCGAGCAGTTCGCGATGGAGATGTCGACCTACCTGACGACGCTCGACGAGCGACTGCAGTCCGCGGATGAGTCGGTACGCACCGAGCTGACCCGGAAGCGCGACGACCTCAAGAAGAGTCTGACCGACCTGCGCGCCACGACGTCGACGACCTGGGAGGACACGCGGCGCAAGGTGCTGGAAGGCATCCGGGAGATCGAGACCCGTCTCGAACGCCGCTGAAGCGGCGCTTTCCCGACCGCGCGACGGCGGGCATCTCTGACCTGCCCCACGGGCGCGCCTTCCCGCGTTCCCTCCGCGCCCGCTTCGCGCCGCTGCGGGCGAAGACGCGCACGCTCCCTCGCGAGCGCACGCGCACCCTGCTGCACCCGCGCGCGGCGTAGCCCGAAAAAAGGACCAGCCGGGTCGTCGGTGGAGGACCCGGCTGGTCGACAGGACGAGTCGTTGCGGCCTACCGGGCCTTCTCCGGGGCAGCGGGTGGAGCGGGGTGGACGAACGCGCAACCAAGGGCGGAACGCGGCCGGGGCCGCCGCATCCTCGCCGGAGCCTTACCGAGACATGCCATCTGGATCGTCTCGTCCATCGCGTGATCTCGTGCACCTGCGCCCGCCGGTCAGGGCGGGCAGGCGACAGGAACCCGTCCTGTCCGGCCGGCCATCGCAAGCGTCATGCCCGCGGTCGCTCGCCCTGCGGCCAGGGCACGATGCTGATCGTCCCGTGGCACTCGAGGACCGCCCACTGGATCTGGTCGAGGCGTTCCAGGCCCTGGCGCTCGCGTGCCGCCGCCAGCACGTCCTGCACGTCGACCCTGGCACGGCGCATCAGATCGGTCAGCGGCCGCCCGCGCTCGACGATGACCATCGGCCGGCCGTCGAGCACCGCGTCGGCGCGCGGCGAGGCCCGCTTCACGAGCGACAGGCCGACGTCGAGCATGATCAGGGTCGCGATCACGATCGCGGCGTTGGTGAAGGAGTAGTCCTCACCCACCAGCGCCTGCTGAGTCGCCTCGCCGACGACGAGGAGGACGACGAAATCGAAGTTCGTCATGTCCCCCAGCGTGCGCCGCCCGGACAGCCGGATGAGCAGCCACAGGAGGAATTAGACGAGGACCGCGCGCAGGACCGGGTTCATACCCCGCGCGCCGCGAATCCCCGGCCGCGGTGCCGCGGTCAGGGGTACACGGTGTGACGGATCGTCGTCTCCGGCCCGCCTTCTACGCCGACGCGGTACGTGACCGTGCCCGCCTCCTCGTGGCGGACGCACACACGGATGCGCGCCGCTCCCGCGGCCGGAAACGAGAAGCGCACTCGCCCCGGGGCACTCTCCTGGCGCGCGTCCGGGATGAGCGCACGCAGCGACATCGCGGCGAACGCGCGCTCCTCGAACCACACCACGAGTTCGTCGCCGGCCGGCGGCGGGACGCTCAGCTCCAACAAGGTCTCGGTGCTGACCCGACAGTAGCGCTCGTAGCACACGCGCAGGCCGCGCTCCTCCTGGCACACCCGGCTGACCGGCCCCTCCCCGAACCAGCCGCCCCCCGCCACGGCGAGCAGCAGCGCCGACCCGACCCAGCCGACGCGCTGTATCGCCCAGGTCCGCCGCTGGAACGGCAGGTCGCGGTGCAGGGCCGCGCAGCCGGCGTTGCCCTCGCGCAGCGCCGCCGCGACCTCCGCGTCGTCGTCGCGCGCAGTCCCCGCCGGTTCTTCGGCGCGCATGGCCGCACGCGCTCAGCGCGCGCTGGGCGCCTTCGCGCCCACGACCCTTGCCTTGCCCACCGGCGGCCTGCGCAGCTCCTGGCGGAGGTGTGGCCGGCGCCGCTTGGTGAAGGCACCGAGTTCGACCGCCGCGCCCGTCTCGATCGACCGGTAGATGGCCTCGACCACCCGCACGTCGGCCAGCCCCTCGATCCCCGAGGGCTCGGGCTCGCGGTCCTGCAGGATGCAGTCGGCGAAGTAGAGCAGTTCGGGCGCGAACTGGTCGCGCCGCTTGAAGGTGGTCTTCCTCGTCTTCCCGCCGCGCGTGAGCCAGTGCCGGATCGGCTGGTCGTACTCGAACGCGTTCTCGACGCGCAGGTCGCCTTCGGTGCCCACGACGCGGAACTCCGACACCGGCGCGACCGCGAAGCTCGCGGTGAACGTCGCCACGCGCTGGGCGGGAAACGTCACGATCGCGGACACGGTGTCGGCCGACCGCGGGTCACCGGCCGCGGTCCCGGCGCGCCGCGCCACCGCGGCCACCGCCTCGGGCTCGGCGCGGAACAGGTAGCGCGCGGCGTTGATGCAGTAGATCCCGAGGTCGTAGACCGGGCCGCCGCCGCGCGCGCGCGAGCGCAGGCGGATGTTGTCCTCGTCGCGTACGGTCATCGAGAACAGCGCGTGCACCTGACGCGTCTCGCCCAGCCGGCCGCGCACCGCCGCCTCGATCGCGCGCAGGTTGGCTTCTTCGAAGTGCAGCCGGTACGCGGTCATCAACCACACCCGGTTCGCGCGCGCAGCCGCGATCATGCGCTCGCACTCCGCGCTGTCGACGGCCAGCGGTTTCTCGCACAGGACGTGCACGCCGGCGTTCGCCGCGCGGATCACGAACTCGGCATGCTGATCGTTCGGCAGCGCCAGGTAGACGGCGTCGACCGCGGCGTCGCGCAGGATCGTCTCGAAGTCCCGGTAGCCGCCGGGCCGCTCGACGCGGTAGCGCGCGGCGAGCTTGTCGGCCTTCTCGCCGTGGCCGGAGACCAATGCGACCAGGCGGCTGTTGCGCCGCGCGTTGCGGAACGCGGGCAACACGGCGGCCTGCGCGATGTGGCCGAGACCGACGACCGCCCAGCGGATCGGCGCGCTGCGCTTGCCGCGCGCGGGCGGGCGCGGCAGCGTGCGGGAGGGGCGGGGAGATCCGTCGAGGGATGCGTCGATCACGCTGCGGCGCGGGCTCATGCCGGCGGGGCGCGCAAGGGCCGTGCCCGTGTGCGACCGCGAGACCATCGGGTCCGCGGCTTGCAGAGCGCAGGACGATGAACCCCGAAGCCTACGACGAGCCGAACGGCGTCGTCGCCCGCGCCATCGACGCGGTCCTCACGGACCCCAACCT
Organism: Planctomycetota bacterium; assembly: GCA_035305285.1. Taxonomy (GTDB): domain Bacteria; phylum Planctomycetota; class UBA1135; order UBA1135; family UBA2386; genus DATGPD01. The sequence goes on along the minus strand of DATGPD010000406.1, from coordinate 2,407 downwards.
CTCGCGCGACCAGAAGGTGCGCCGCCTGCGCGAGATGGCGCGTGACGCGCAGGCCGTCGATCGCGCCACCGGCGAGGGGATGACGCCGTCGACGAAGACGAGCGGACTCGCGCGCATCCGCCGCGCGCTGCAGGAGCTGGGCGACGCGGACGACGAATCGACGGAGTGAGGCGCGCAGCTCACAGCACGCGCACGAGCCACGAAATCAGCCACCAGGCGAGCCCGACCACGACGGCGAGGACCGCGAGCGGCAGGCCGAACCGCCGCAGAAGGCGGACCGCGGCGACCCACCACAACGTCGGCCGGCGCGCCACCCGCAACGGCGGATTGACCGCCACGCGCCGACGCGCGCGCCAGGCGCGGAACCGGCTGCGCACGCGACCCAGTCCGGCGCGCAGCACGTCGCGCTTGTTCGGGAAGATCCGCTCGAACACGACCGCCTCGATCGGCTGGTCGGGGTCCCACCCGCTGTCCTCCGGCAGGTCGTAGGCCGGCGCCGGCGGGACCTCGACCGCCGGGTAGGCGCGCAGGCGCGCGCCGGGCTCGGCCGCGATCCGGTCCAGCTCGGCGACGAGCCCGCGTGCCCGCGTCAGCCGGCGTATGGCGGCCAGACCCTTCCTCCCTGCGTGCTCGGCGAGCAGGCTCACGCGCACGCGCCGCACCGCGCGGTGCAGCCGCGCGTCACGCAGCCCGCTCTCCCACGACACGTTCAGCTCGGTGTCGAGCCCCATGCTGCGGTTGTTGAGGTTGGCCGATCCGACGGTCAGGAACCGGTCGTCGACGATGCCGAGCTTCGAGTGGATGTAGATGTCGCGCTCGCCGTCGTCGTCGCCGCAGATCGCCAGGCAGTAGATGCCGACCGAGTGGCCGTGCGCGGCGCCGAGGCGACGCAGGCGGTCGAACATGATCGCCTGCGGTCCCGCGATCGACATGCGCTCGCTGAACGAGTGCAGCGCGCGCGGACAGACGAGCACGATCTCGAGCGGCGGCCGGTCGGCCTGCCGCAGGCGGCGCACGAACGCGGCGAGGAGGGCGCGCGCGCCGAAGTACTGGCTTTCGAGGTAGACCAGGTGCTCGGCCGCATCGATCGCGTCGACGAACAGGCGCTCGATCTCGCGGATCTCGGGTTGATCCGGGACCAGGATGCGCGGCGCGGTGCGGCTGAACGCGACGCGCGCCGGACCGAGCGGAACCGTCGGGTGCACGGCGATCGCGCGCGGCGCGTCCGGCGCGCGCACGTCGAGCGGGCCCGCGCCTGCCGTCCGCCAGCGCGCCGCGAACAGCTCGCGCAGCTCGCGGACCGCCGGCCCGGTGACGAACGCCTGCACCTCGTGGTACGGGCCGTACGTGTCGGTGCCGCTCGGTTCACACCGTCCGTCGCACTGGTAGCGGTGCGCGCGCTCGTCCCATCGTTCGTGGCAGAGATCCATCGACCCGACGAACGCGACCGCGTCGTCGATGACCGCGAACTTCTGGTGATGGCTACCGCCGATCGGATGCCGGTCGTCGAAGCGGAAGACGATGTTGGGGTGCGCGGCGTTGAAGCGCACGTCCTGCAGCCACTCGCGCTGGAAGAAGAACGCGGGGCTGTAGTCCCAGCACAGGATGCGCACCTGCAGCTCCGGGTTCGCCTCGCACAGCTCGCGCAGGAACGGCAGCAGGCGGACCTCGCCGTCGCCGGTGCGCTGCTCGCCGCGCAGCAGGGTGACCCCGCTGTCGAACTGCCAGCCGGCGAGCAGGATGTAGTGCCGCGCGGCGCGCGCCGCGTCGTGGAACGCCCGGTAGTACTCCTCGCCGTCGATCAGCACGCCGGAATCGGCGGCCTCGGCGACGACCCAGCAGTTGCGGCCGGGGTGCAGGATCGGGCGCACTCCGACCGTCTCGGCCGGCGCGGCCGCGGACGCCTCGAGCGCCGGAGCGACCGGCGGCTCGCCCGTGGCGCGGTCGATGCTCACGCCGCGGCCTCCGTCTCCGACCGGCGGCGGCGAAGGACGCGATCGACGCCGACCGCGACCGCCAGGAGCACGAGCAGGACGCCGGCGGCGAACCACGTCCGTGGTGACGGATGGCGCACGGCTTCGAGAACGTGCGGCCCGAACATGGCGAGCGAGATCACCATCGCGCTCAGGCCGAGCAGGCTGCCCAGCATGAAGTCGACGAAGCGCATGCGGGAGGCGCCGACCACCATGTTGATGAGCGTGAACGGCGCCGGAATCTTGCGGATGAGGAACGCGGCGGTGACGCCGCGTGCGGCCAGGAGCTTGTCGAGCCGCGGCAGGCGCCGGCTCAGGCGCGCGAGCGCGTCGCGTCCGAGCCAGCGCCCGACGGCGAAGCCCGCCGCGGCGCTCGTGAGCGCGCCGACGAAGGCGTACAGCGCCCCGAGCCACGGACCGAAGACCAGCCCGGT
>DATGPD010000405.1:0-2156 GCA_035305285.1 Planctomycetota bacterium | reverse complement strand
CAGCAGCGAGCGCGCGATGCGCAGGCCCTCGTTGATGCGGCAGCTCTCGTCGAGGTAGGGGTCGTTGATCAGGCCCTTCCAGCCGACCGTGGTGCGCGGCTTCTCGAAGTAGACGCGCATCACGACGTCGAGCGTGTCGCGGAAACGCTCGCGCTGTTCGGCCAGCCGCTGCGCGTAGTCGAGTGCCGCGCGCGGATCGTGGATCGAGCACGGGCCGATCACGACCAGCAGCCGGTCGTCGTCGCCGCGCACGATCCGCCTCACGGCGGTCCGGCACTCGCCGACCAACCGCTCGACGCGCGTTCCCTGGATCGGGAAGAAGCGGATCAGGTCTTCGGGAGGCGGCAGGACGACGACCTGCGAAACGCGCTCGTCGTCGGTGGTGGAGGTCTTGTCGGGCTCGTCGGGGCTCATCGTGAAACCGCGGGGTCGGCGAGCGCCCGATAGTACCGGATCGGGCCGCGCGGCCGAGGCCTCTGGGGCCGGGCCCTTCAGGCCCGCACGTACAGCCAGCCGTCGTGCAGGCGCCGAACCACCTGGTCCAGCGCAGAGGTCGTCACCTGCACGCCGGGCAGCAGGTGCACGTCGCTGCCACGCTCGCGCAGCCGCGCCAGCGTCTGGCCGCAGGCGATGAACGTGAGCTCCGGGTAATCCGCGCGCAGCGCGGCGATGCGGTCTGCGTGCGCCGACACGTCGGCGCGAAGCACGTCGATGCCGCCGATGTTGGCGATGACCTCGATCGCGATGGGCCGGTTCCCGGCGCGGGCGTCGCGAAGCAGTGCCTCGATGCCGTCGAGCGCGGCGCCCACTTCGTCGCGGCGTGCCGAGCTGACGTGCACCAGCACGCGGCTGGCCGACGTGAGTAGCGCCTCGTCCAGCGTGCTGCCGGCGACCACCGTCTGCGCGACCGGGACCGCGCCGCCGGCAGAGGCTGCCGGCGCAGTCGGTCCCTCGTCAGGCATCCAGGCACCGGCCCGCCAGCCGAGCAAGGCCGCCACCAGCGCCACCGCCAGCAGCACCGCAGCGGCCGGTCGACGGCCCTGCGGGGCCGCAGCCGGCTCGGGCGCGAGATCGCGGTAGCCGGTGCGAACCATCTCCTTGACCAGACGGGTGCGGCAGACGTCCTCGCGCAAGCGGGCGTCGCTGCCGACCTGCTCGAGGATCGCGGCGCTCTCGCGCGCGTCGAGCTGGCCGTCGACGAAGGCATTGCGCATCTCGTCGGACAGGCGCATTGGCGGTTCGTTCATCGCCTGCTCCCCAGGGCGATCACCTGCGCGCTGGCACGGTCGTCGGTGAGCGCGTGGCGCAGCGCGGCGCGCGCGCGGCATAGCCGGCTCATGACGGTGCCGATCGGGATCTCCAGCGCGTGCGCGACCTCGGCGTAGCTGAGCTCCTCGAGGTCGACCAGTGTCACGACCTGCCGCTGTCCGAGCGGCAGCGCGGCGATCGCGGCGCGCACCCGCGCGACGACTTCGGCGGTCGCGCGGTCGTCCTCGGGGCCTGGCAGCGTGCCCGGCATCTGGTCGGCCAGTTCGTCGATGTCGTCGTGCACGCGCTGACGGCGCAGGTGATCGCGGAATCGGTTGTTGAGGATCGCGAACAGCCAGCCCTTCAGGCGCTCGCTGTCGCGCAGTTGCGCGCGCTTGCACATCGCCTTGACCAGCGTGTCCTGGACGAGGTCGTCGGCGAGCGCGCGGTCATGGCACCAGGAGTACGCGACCCGATAGAGCGCCGGGCGCCAGTGCTCGAGTTGCTGGCGCAGCCGGTCGTGCCCGAACAGCAGGTTGCGAAGGTCCATGAATCCGGTAGACGCGCGGACTGGGCAGAGTATTCCACCGCTGCCCGGTCGACGCCAGCCGCGTTCCGGAATGCGGAATCCGCCGGCCGACGGGAATGAACCGGGCGTCTGGCGCGTCTGGAACACGGGGGTCTGACGAGCCGTCCGGCTGCCGGGACCTCCGGGGAGACGAGAGAATGCAACGCAGACTGATGCTCGCGCTCGGCGCGGCGATGCTGACCGCCACGCTCGGCGCCTGTGGCACCACCGGCTCCGGGGCCCTCGCCCAGGCCGGCCCGAAAAAGGTCGTGTTCCAGGTGAGCGACGACAATCCGCGCACCTGGAACCTCGCGCTGAACAACCTGCGCAACGTGCAGCA
>DATGPD010000404.1:0-2636 GCA_035305285.1 Planctomycetota bacterium | reverse complement strand
ACCTCGTGCTGCGCACCTACCCGCGCGACTACTACTTCGCGCCGCTCGGCGTGCTCGGCGCGCTGGCGTGCACCGCGCTGCCGCGCTGGGTCGCGGCCGCGCTCGCGGTCCTGCTCGCAGCGGGCAACGTCGTCCAGCTCGCGCAGCCGAAGGAGCGCTTCCCCTGGCAGGAACAGATGGGCATGGCCGGCCGGTTCCTGCGCGAGGTCGTCCCGCCCGGCGAGCCGGTCGGGTCGTTCAACTCCGGCATCGTCGCGTTCCACGACCCGGGGCCGGTCGTCAACCTCGACGGCGTGGTGCACCGCGCCGCGTTCGAGGCGCTGCGCGCGGGTGACCTGGATGCGTGGCTCGACCGGCGCGGGATCCGCTTCCTCGTGGATTCCGCCATCCAGTTCGCGATCGACGGGCCGTGGCCGCACAGCAGCGGGGCGCACTTCGGCGCCGGCTTCGCGCCGACGCGCGACCTCGTCGAGTTGGCGCGCTGCGTGGTGCCCGGCGTGGAACAACCGTTCGTCGTGTACCACCGCCGCGGCCGCGGCGCGCCGCCGCCGCCGCCCGAGAAGGCCCGCGTCCTCGGTCCGGCGCCCGCCGAGGGCGGGCGGCGCGCGGGTGCGTGGGTGCTGTGGCCGGCGCACGGACCCGACGCGCTCGCGCTGCGCGCCGCCGACGGCAGCGGCGACTCGATCCAGCTCGTGACGGTCGACCGGCCGACGGCGGTCCTCGTGCGCGTCGACGCGCCGCGGCCGGGACGCTGGGCGCTGGTCGCCGGGGACGGCAGCGAGGTTCTCGCCCTCGACCTGTGAGCGGGCCTGCGCGGCGCGTGCCTGGCGTCAGGCGGCGTCGTCCTCGCGCTGCCATGGCTTCTCCTCACGAGGGAAGCGGTGGCGCCCGGCGCGGAGGAGTGGCGCTCATGCCGGGTTCGACGGTTGCGCCGTCGCGTGGCCGACCGCGTTCCGGCCCCGTCGACGCGTCGCGGTCGGGCGCCGTGCGTTCGACTTCGACTTGTGAGCGGGTGTGCGCGGCGCGATGCTTCGCTCCCCGCCCGCATCCCGCAGATCATGGCAGTCACTCTCGGCGAACAGTTCATCATCGACCAGCAGGCCAAGGTGCCCGGCGCCACCGGCGTGCTGTCGACCGTCATCAACCGCATCAGCCTGGCGGGACGCATGATCGCGCTCGAGATCATGCGCGCCGGCTTCGTCGGCAAGCTCGGCCTGACCGGCGACGTCAACGTGCAGGACGAGGAGGTGCGCGCGCTGGACGCGATTAGCAACGAGATCTTCCAGCGCGTGTTCGCCAACATGCACGTCGTGCACGCGATGGCCTCGGAGGAGATGGAGGACATCGCGTTCGTCGACGGCGGCGCGGACGGCAAGTACCTGATCCTCTACGACCCGCTCGACGGCTCGGGCAACGTCGAGGTCGACGGCCCGATGGGCACGATCTTCAGCGTCCTGCGCCGGCCCGACGACGGGCGGAAGGCGACGGTCGACGACTTCCTGCGCAAGGGCAGCGAGCAGGTCGCCGCGGGCTACATCCTGTACGGGCCGGCGACGATGTTCGTCTACACGGTCGGCGGCGGGAAGGTGCACGGCTTCACCCTCGACCGCGCGATCGGCACGTTCTTCGTCACCCATCCGGACATCCGCTTCCCGGAGGACGGCAAGAAGGCGAGCTACGCGGTCAACGAGGCCAACGCGAGCAAGTGGCCGGCGGCCACGCGGCGCATGGTCGAGGCGTTCCGCAACGGCGAGACGCGGTGCGGCAAGCGCGCGGCGCGCTACTCGGGCGCGCTGGTGTTCGACTTCCACCGCACCCTCCTGCAGGGCGGGATCTACATGTATCCCGGCGAGGAGAAGAAGCCGGAAGGCAAGCTGCGCCTCCTGTACGAGGCCAACCCGCTCGCGATGGTCGCCAGGCACGCCGGCGGGATGGCGACCGACGGCGAGCGCGAGATCCTCGACCTGCAGCCGACCAAGCTGCACCAGCGCTGCCCGCTGTTCATCGGCAGCCGGGCCGATGTGGAGGAGGCGATGCGCCTGATGCGCGGATGAGCGCGGCGGGCGGCGGCGCCCGACGCCGCGCCCGGCGCACGCCACGGGCTCACTCGCCGCGCAGCCCGTAGAACTCGCGCTGCTTCGGCTCCGGCGCCAGCTGCGGGTCGAGCAGCAGCGTGCGCGTGCGCCAGATCTCCTTGAACACGCGATACGCGAGCGCGGTCTGGTCGAGGTATTCCACGCCCGCCGACCCCCCGGTGCCCACGCGGCGTCCGATCACGCGCTCGACCATCCGTGCGTGGCGCTGCCGGAAGACCAGCATCGCCTGCTCGGCGGCGATCAACCCGTCGAGGATCTCGCCCGGCCACGACAGCAGCGGCAGGTCGCGGTTCGTCTCGATGAACAGGATCGCGGCGCGCAGCCGGCGGACCTTCGCGCGCTCGCCCGCGTCGGCGACGTCCTCCGCGTTCAGGAACGCGCGTGCGTCCGCCAGCTCACGGTCGTAGCGCGCCCGCAGGCGTTCGGCGTCCGGGCCGGACAGCGCCTGGACCTCGGCGGCGTGGTCCTTGGCCCGCGCCAGCGCGGCCGCGTGCCCGGCGAGGAAGCGGGCGATGAAGTCGCGCACCGCGGCCTCGTCGT
>DATGPD010000403.1:0-3151 GCA_035305285.1 Planctomycetota bacterium | reverse complement strand
CGCGCGCCCCGCGGTGAATACCGGGTCGTGCTCGACGAGCCACACCTCGCCGGGGCGCGTCCCGTGCGCGACTTCCGCCGCGAGCGCGCGCATGCGCGCGAGCACCGGCGGGAACGCCTCGCGACCGAGGTCGACGACTTCGACGTTCACCGCCGTGCGCCTCGCGCGCTCGGAACGGGCGGCGAAGTGCACCGGCGCGCGCGCGCTGCCCGGTAAGCTGCGCCGCGATGCCTCCGCACCCGAGTTCGCAGGGACCACGCGTGCATATGCCCGCCGCCTTGCCGGTCGCGGGCGCGCCGTTCGAAGTGCGCGCCTTCGACGCGTCGGGCGAGCCGGTCGCCGGGGCGACGCTCACCGTGTGCGACCTTGCCGGGCGCGCGGTCGGGACGCTGACGACCGCGGCGGACGGCAGCGTGCCGATCCGTCTCGACAGGCCGGGTGGCTATGTCATCCACTGGCAGGCCGGCAGCGTCGAGGTCGTCGTGCCGTTCCACGTGCTTCCGGACCGCTCCGACCTGGCCCTCGCGGCCTGGACCGTGCCGCTCGCCTGCGTCCTCGGCTGGCTCGCGCTGCGCCGGCTCAGGGCGAGCGGGACGTGACCGCGCGAGCATGCGGGTCTGCCGTGCGGCCGCGGCCGGTGGGCGCGTCCCCGCGCCGGCCGCGCCGTGATCAGGCGAGGACCTTCTCGATGCGCTGCCGCACCGTGCGCAGGTCCTGCGCGCCGACGAAGCGATCGACCTCCTTGCCGTCCTTGAAGAAGATGCAGGTCGGCACGCTCTGCACGCCGAACTGCGCCGCGGTGTCGGCGGCCTGGTCGATGTCCACCTTGTAGACCCGCAGGCGGCCTGAGTACTCCTTGGCGACGGCGTCGATCGTCGGTGCGAGCGCCTTGCACGGCCCGCACCAGGTCGCCGAGAAGTCGACGAGCACGGGCTGGGCATCCGCGCGCAGGGTGGCGGCGAAGGTTTGATCGTTGAGCTCTTGGACTTGTGCCATTGGGGTCTGCTCTTCGGGACGCCTGGCGGCCCTGAAGCGGCGCACCGGCGAGCGCGATTGTTGGCCGCCGCCCGCGACGTCGCAAGAGCGGAGGCCGGTGCGCCGCCGGCCGCGGGCCGGGCGGGCGGCTTCGCCGGGTCAGGCCTGGTTGAGTGCGGCGAGCAGCACCGCGGGCGGGATGCCGTTGTCTTCGGCGACCTTGCGCACCGTGTCTGCGGCTTCGAAGCCGCAGTGGTGGCAGCCGCCGATGTGGAAGCGCATGAGCACTTCGCGAGCCTGCGGTGCGACCGCGAGCACGCGGTCCAGGGTGTCGTCTTCGCGGAAGCGGGGCGCGTGGCCTTCGGTCTTCGTGTCGGTCATCTCTCAGGAAGCATTGACGGTGCTGATGCGTGCCGCGATGCGACCGGCGGCGGCGATCAGCGCGCGTGCGGCCTCGCTGTCCGGCCGCGAGAGCACGATGGGTTCGCCGCTGTCGCCGCCGGCGCGGACCGCGGGGTCGATCGGGATCTGCCCGAGCAGCGGCACGTCGAACTCCATCTCGATCCTCTTGCCGCCCCCGCGGCCGAAGATCTCGATGCGCTCACTGCTGCCGGGCGGCGTGAAGTACGCCATGTTCTCGATCACCCCGAGGATCGGCACCTGCACGTCCTGGAACATGCGGATCGCGCGGCGCACGTCCAGGACCGAGACGGTCTGCGGCGTGGTCACGATCACCGCGCCCGCGACGTGGGCTTGCTGTGTGAGGGAGAGTTGCGCGTCGCCGGTGCCGGGCGGCAGGTCGACGACCAGGTAATCGAGATCGCCCCACTGCACCTCGAACAGGAACGTGCGGATCGCGCTGTGCAGGCGCGGCCCGCGCCAGATCACCGGTTGGTCCTCGGGGATCAGCACGCCGATGCTCATCACCTGCAGGCCGTGCGCGGTCAGGGGCACGAGGTAGCGCGCGCCGTCGACCACCACGTCCTCGGGTTGGCCGCGCGCGCCGAGCATCAGCGGCACGTTCGGGCCGTACACGTCCGCGTCGAGGATGCCAGTGCGCGCGCCGGCGCGGTGCAGGGCGCAGGCGAGGTTGACCGCCACGGTCGACTTGCCGACGCCGCCCTTGCCCGACGACACCGCGAGCACGTTCTTCACCCCGGGGATGAGCCCCTTGCCGCCGAGCAGGGAACGGCTCGCGGTCACCTTGGCGGTCATCGTCACCGAGACCTTGCGCACGCCGGGCAGCGCGGCGACCGCTTGCTCGGCCTGCGCCTTCATCTGGTCCTTCACCGGACAGGCCGGGGTGGTCAGCTCGATGGCGAACGCGACGTTGCCGTCGCACACGCGCAGGTCCTTGACGAAGTCGAGCGCGACGATGTCGCGACCGAGGTCGGGGTCCTTGACCGACCGCAGCGCCTCGAGGACGGCGGCATCGGTGACGTTGGCGGTCATGGACCGCGGGTGTAGATCACCGGCGAGGGCGGCGCTAGCGGCTGGCCGGTGAATCGCGGGCGACGCCCGTGCCGGGCAGCGCCTCCCGACCGGCGGACGTGGCTCGGCCTCGGAACGCGCCGCGTGCGGCGCACGTGCCTTGTCGCGGGCGGCACGGCCGCCCGGGGCGGACCGCCGCGCGGCCGGCGGCAGAATGGCCTGAAGGACATCGCCGCGGCGTTCGTCTACGATCGCCCTCTTTCCCGGCGCACCACCCCAATGCACCACCTCCGCCCGCCCTCGCTTCTCGTTGCCGTGCTCGCCGCCGTCGCGGCCGTCGCCGTGCCCGCCCAGACGGGCAACACCGAGGTCAGGCCGGATCAGAAGCCCGGCAAGGTGGAGCAGGAGCAACAGAAGGGCGTGCTCACCATCGAGGAGAAGACCAACATCGACGGCGACGCCGCGGCGGAGGGCGCGGAGGCCGACGGCCGGATGGTGATGAACCCGGCCATGCTGGCCAACTACGCGTTCCCGCACGTGACCACGCGGCCGCGGCGGCTGGCGCCGGGAGAGTCGGGCACGCTCGTGATCGTCCTGGCGCTCGGCGTGCCGGCGGTCGTTCCCGGCGGGACCGCAGTGGCGCTGGAGTACGAGCCCAAGCAGGGCTCGCTCACCCTCGGCAGCTACGCCGTCCAGCCGCCTTCGGTCGGCACGCTCGACACCAAGTACAAGGGGCAGCCGGTCT
>DATGPD010000402.1:0-7167 GCA_035305285.1 Planctomycetota bacterium | reverse complement strand
GACGACTCGCCGCGCCACGTGCTCGCCGAGCTGTCCGACGAGGTCGCGGCGCTGTCTCGGGAGCTGGGCCGACCGCTCAGCCTCATCGCGGAGAGCGACCTCAACGACCCGCGCATCGTCCGGCCGCGCGAGCTCGGCGGCTTCGGGGTGCACGCCCAGTGGTGCGACGACTTCCACCACGCCCTGCACGCCGTGTTGACCGGCGAACGGCAGGGCTACTACGCCGACTACGGCTCGTGGGATCACCTCGCGCGCGCGCTGCAGCAGGCCTTCGTGCTCGACGGACGGTGGTCGACGCACCGCCGGAGGCGGCACGGGCGGCCGATCGGCGACCTCGGCGGGGAGCGCTTCGTCGTCTCGCTGCAGAACCACGACCAGGTGGGCAACCGCGCGCTCGGCGAGCGCATCGCGCACCTCGCCGGCCCCCGGTTCGCCAAGGTCGGCGCGGCGCTCACCCTGCTCTCCCCGTTCGTGCCGCTCCTGTTCCAGGGGGAGGAGTGGGCGGCGAGCAGTCCGTTCCTCTACTTCGCGGACCACGCCGACCCGCAGCTCGCCGAGGGGGTGCGCCAGGGCCGCAAGCGCGAGTTCGCCGACTTCCTCGGCGGCGGCGGCGAGATCCCCGACCCCGAGTCCGAGGCGACCTTCGAGCGCTCGAAGCTCGTGTGGGAGGAACGGAGCGCCGAGGCGCACGCGCGCATGCTCGCGTGGTACCGCACGCTGATCGCCCTGCGCCGCTCGCGCCCCGAGCTGCGCGACGGCCGCCTCGACCGCGTCCGCGTGCGCCATGACGAGGCCTCGCGCTGGCTCACCATGCAGCGCGGGCCGATCGTCGTCGCCGCCAACCTGGGCGTCTCGCCGTGCGCGATCCGGGTCGCGGGCGGGACGGTGCTCGCGGCGACCGGAGGCGCGCAGCTCGCCCGGGGCGTCCTGACGCTCTCCGCGTCGTCCGTCGCCGTGCTGGAGACGCGCGGCGCCTGAGCGTGGTCTCGTCGCGCGGTGGCGGGCGTGCACCCGACCGCTGCGTCGCGGCCGTGCCGCGGACGGTTCGGTGCGCGGGTGCGGAGCGCCCGAGCGGGAACCGGGAAGGAACGGTCAAGGCGCCCCCGCACGATGGTCGAAGCGGGACGCGATGAGTCACGACCGCAAGGACAAGAAGAAGGGCGGGCTGGGCAGGAAGGTGATGATGCTGCTCGTCCTGTGCGCGGCGGCCGTCGGGGTGGCGTGGTACTTCGACCCCGAGATGGTGCGTTCGAAGGTCGCCCTGCTGACCGGCATGCTGGGCGGCTGAGGCCGTTCCGGAGGGCGGTGAAGGCGGGCCCGTGCCGCGAGGCGGCGCGGGCCGTTCGCGTTTCCGGTCTCGGCGGTGCCCCGCGCGCCGGCGCGGGACGCGCCTCGGTCCGGTCGGCCGCGCGGCGTCGACCCGCCCGCCGATCCCGGCCGACCCCCCGGCAGCACGCGCGGGCTCCGGCGCGCTGCCTGAGCCGGGGCTGCGCTCGGCGTGCTCTCGCGAGCGCGGGAGGCGCAGCAAGGGTGCGCCTCCCGGGGCGATCCGGCAGGCCGGTTTGCGGAACGCTGCGCTCGGCCGGCAGCGTGGAAGGGCGGGGCCGCGCCGTCCGCGGCGTCGGTGCCGGAGGGTCGCGGCGCCCGGTGCTTCCGGTCCGAGCCGACTCCTGTGCGCAAGGCGGCAGCGGGGCTGCGCACGGCAGCGGCCGAGGAAGCGCGCGGCCTCCTTCCGTGCGAGCGGCAGCCGACCGCAGGAGCCCGATCGCGGGCGCCTTCGTGCTCGTGCCCTGCCGACACCGCGAGGCACACCGGACTCGCGTGCCGCGGACCGACGGCTGCACGCGCGGCCGTGCCCCGCCCTCCTACCCGTTTGGTTCGGCGGGCGCGCCGTGGTTCGATCGCTCGCGATGTCGTGTCTCCCGCCAGTCCTCGCTGCCGCCGACGGCTTGACCTGGGCCCGGCCGTGGCTTTGGCCGGTCGGGCTCCTCCTACCGACGGTGTGGCTGCTGGTGTTCGCGCTGCTGCGCGCCCGCGTGCGGGCCCGCGCGCGCTACGGCGCGACGTTCACCGAGCGCATGCCCGGTCCCGCGGCGCGCGCGACGCTGCTGACGGCGATCGCCGCACTCCTGTGGCTGTGCTGGATGGAACCGCGCCTCGGTGAGGAGCGCGTGCCCGTCGAGCGCCGCGGGCTCGATGTCGTGTTCTGCCTCGACACGTCGCGCTCGATGCTCGCACGCGATCTGGAGCCGAACCGCCTGGAGCGCGCCAAGCGCGACATCCGCTCGCTCCTGCCGGCCCTGCTCGGCGGCGACCGCGTGGCGCTCATCGCCTTCGCCGGCGAGACTCGCCTCGTCGTGCCGCCGACGCACGACCTCGATTCGTTCGCCCGCCTGCTGGACCGCGTCGACACCGACACGGTGCGCGTCGGTGGCACCGACCTCGCTGCCGCGCTGCGCCGCGCGCTGGAGCTGGCCGAGGAGGGCGAGGAGCGCACGACCGCGATCGTGCTGCTGACCGACGGCGAAGACCTCGCCGGTGCCGGCCGGCAGGCGGCGCTCGAAGTGCGCGAACGCGGCGTCGTGCTGCATGCGGTCGGCTACGGCAGCACGCGCGGCAGCAAGATCCTGGTCGAGGAGGGCGGCGAGGAGGCCTTCCTGCGCTCGGACACCGGCGACGAAGTGGTGAGCACGCTCGACGCGGACAGCCTGCGCGCGATGGCCGAGGCCGCGGGCGGCGACCTCGTGCGCGCCGACGTCGTCGCGCTGCCGCTGCTGGAGCTGAAGAGGAAGCGGCTCGACCCGATGCTGCAGCGCACGTTCGAAGCGGGGGAGGAGACCGTCGCCAAGACCCGCTACCAGTGGGTCCTGATCCCGTGCTTCGTGCTCCTGCTCGTGGAGCTGTTCCTGGCCGGCGGCCGCGCGCGCTGATCCTTCGCCCGTCCGTTCGCGCTACGCTCCACGGACCGCCTGCATCCGGCTCCGCCCTGCGACCCGCCATGTCCGCCTTCCGCACCCTTCCTTTCGCCGTCGTATTCTCCGTCGTGACCGCCGCCGCCTCGGCTCAGGTCGACCTCGAACGCGCGCGCGCCGAGCTGGACCGCGTGTTCGACCGGCCCGCCGGCACGGTGATCGGCGCCGAGCAGCGCGCCGCGCTCTCCGAGTTCGTGAAGCGCCATGCCGATGTCGACCTCGGTCCCCTCGCCTACGCGCGGGCGATGCTGCTCTACCTGCAGCGCGACCTGGAGGCGAGCGCCGCGGCGTTCGACGAGTTCTTCGCCGGGAACGACACGATCGCGAACGACGAGCACCGCAACCTCGCCGGCCGGGTTTACCTCGCCGCGCTCGCCGCCGCGGCGCGTGAAGGCACGGCGGACGAGGCGCTGCTGCGCGAGCGCGCGCGCCGCGCGGCCCGGCTGTACGACGACCTGCGTACCCTGGCGCGGATCGCTGCGCCGCTGCTCGCCGAGAACGGCAAGATCAAGGACAGGGTCGGCGTGCGCGTGGCGCTGGCCCGCGGTGCGGCGGCCGGGCGTGCCGACGACGCGGCCCTCGACACGTTCCTCGGCGCGATCTACGCCGGTGCGGCTCCGGTGCAGCAGCCGCCGGCGCGGCAGCGCCCCGCGGACCTGACCGGCAAGGCGGCGCCCGACTTCAAGGCCACGCACGTCGTCGACCGGCGTCCCGACGCGCCGCGCGAGCTGGCGCTCGCCGACCTGCGCGGGCGCGTGGTGCTCCTCGACTTCTTCGCGACCTGGTGTCCGCCGTGCCGCGCCGGCGTCGACCACCTCGCCGAGTTGCAGCGCAAGCACGGCGACGCCCTGGCGGTGGTCGGCGTCACGCGGTTCTACGGTCGGGGGATGGACTTCTCCGCTCCCGACGCCGTGCGGCCGCACGGGGGCAAGTACGTGCAGCGCCTGGATCGCGAGCAGGAGCTGGCGGTCAACGAGGCGTTCGTGCGCGCGTTCGACCTACCCTACCCGCTCGTGTTCGTCGACGCGGCGGTGTCGACCGCGTACGGCGTGACCAGCATCCCGACGGTGTTCGTCCTCGATCGGGACGGCAAGGTCGTCGGCTCGGTGGTCGGCAATCAGCCGGAGCAGATCGACGAGCTGCTGGCGAAGGCGACCGCCGTCGCGTCGGGTGGCGAGCCCGCGCACGTGGACGGCGGCGGCGGCAACCGCCGCTGAACGCGACGGGAGTCTTCCGGCGGTGGTCGCGTAGCGGGCGGGCGCGGTGCAGGACCGATCGCCGCGCCGGCGGAGTATGGCCTTGCGGCCGACCCTGCGCCCGACCGAGACTGCACGCCCGTCGCGAACCGTGATCGACCGCCGATGAAGCTCGCCCTCGGACTCGCGTTCCTGTTCCTCGCGCCGCCCTCCGACCACAAGCGGGGCCTCGAGTTGCTGGCGGAGGGCAAGTTCGCGGAGGCTGCCGAGGCGTTCCGCGCCGCGATCGCGAAGCGCCCCGACGACCCGGAGCTGCACTACAACCTCGCCCTCGCCCTGTGGCGCGCGGGGGACGCGCACGAGGCCGAGATCGCGGCGGAGAAGGCCGCGACGCTGTCCGACGGTGCGTTCGCCGCCCTGCGCGACGGCATCCTCGGCAACGTGAAGTTCGACGAGGCGAAGGCCAGGCTCGCGGGCGAGGTCCCTGACCTGCAGGGCGCGCGGGCGGCGGCCGAGCGCGCGCGCGACCACTTCGTGCACGCCGCGGCGAGCGGCAACGCGCCGCCGGAGCTGGCGCGCAACCTGGAGCGGACGCTCGCGCTCCTCGCCGAGATCCAGCGGCGGATCGAGGAGCAGGAGAAGCAGCAGCAGGACGGCTACCAGGGCGAGCCGAAGGACGGCCAGGACGGCAAGGACGACGAGCAGGACAAGGACGGCGGCGCGGACGACAAGGCCAGGGACCCGGGAGACAAGGACCAGCCCAAGGACCAACCCAAGGACCAGCCCAAGGGCGACTCGGGGAAGGACGACCGGCCGTCCGAGGGCGACAAGTCGGAGCAGGAATCCACGGCGGAGTCGAAGGACCAGCCCGGGAAGCACGACGAGCAGAAGGGCGATCCGTCGGCCCAGGAGGCCCGGTCGAAGGACCCGCCGCCCGACGCGCGCGCGGAAGAGAAGCCCGAGCCGAAGCCGGAACCCGCCGGAGACAAGCCCGACGAGCAGCAGGCCGCCGCCGGCCACGGCAAGCCCCCGGCCGGTGACAAGGACGAGGCACCCGAGCCCGTGGTCGCCGGCGGTGACGGCGAGGACAAGGACAAGGACAAGGACAAGAAGGACGAGGGGCCGCGCCTCCTCCCCGGCGAGCGCGCACCCGGCAAGGAGCTGTCGCCGGAGGAGACCAAGCGCCTGCTCGACCGCCTGCAAGCGGTGCTCGAGGAGAAGGCGAGGCTCGAGAAGGCGCAGCAGGCCGCGCGACCCAAGGTCAAGAAGGACTGGTGATCGCGCTCGCCTGCCTCATCGCCGGCCTGTGCCTACAGGCGCCGCAGTCCGAGCGCCTGCGCGTCACCGGGCCGCAGCCCCCGGTGGTCGTGTTCCCGGAGGCCAGCCAGATCGGGCTGCGCATCGAACTGGACGACGCGGCCCAGGCGCAGCGCCTCGGCCGCCCGCGCTTGCCGGAGGTCGACGGCCTGCAGATGTCCCTGAGCGGACCGTCCACGTCGCAGCACTCGATCTTCGACGGGCGGCGGCTGATCGAGAGCGTCTCGGTGTCGTGGACCGTGCGCATCGTCCCGCTGCGTGTCGGCGAGTTCACCATCCCGTCGTTCGACGTGCCGGTCGGCCGCGGCGTCGAGCGCACCCCGCCGCTCACCCTGCGCGTCGTGCGGGACGTCAGCGGGGAGGAGTTCGGCTTCTTGCAGGTCGACGTCCGGCCGCGGCGCGCCTACGTGCACGAACCGGTCCGCGTGCGCTTCGAACTCGGCGTCGACCGCGACCTGCAGATCGCGGAGGGCCAGGCCAACAACGGCGAGCGCTACCTCAGCATCGAGATCGCGGCGCCGTGGCTCGGCAACCTCGAGGGGACCGTGCCGATCGAGCCCGAACGCGTGGAGCCCGGACGGCTCATCAACCTCGTGCACAGCGACGGCCGGACGCGTTCGCTGCTGCGTGCGCAGCGCACCGGCGAAGTCCGGCGTGACGGCCGCCCGTTCGACGCGTTCACGCTCGAACGTTCGTTCCTGCCGTCGCGCCCGGGCAAGCTGTCGATCCCCGAGACCGCGATGGGGTTCAGCGTGTTCACCGGCGAGACGCGCGTGGTGCAGGACTTCGTGTTCGCGCGCCGCGAGCCGGTGGTGAAGACGCACTACGTCAGCGCGCCCGCGGTCGAGGTCGAGGTGCTGCCCCTGCCCGAGGAGGCCCGGCCCTCGCCGTTCTACGGCGCGGTCGGCCGCTTCACGATCAGCTCGCGCGTCGACCGCGAGCGCGTGCGGGTCGGCAGCAGCGTGAAGCTGACCGTGTCGATCCGCGGCGAGGGCAACACCGAGTTCCTGCAGGTCCCCGAGCTGCCGCGCGAACTGGACGGGTTGCACCTGCTGGGCAGCACCGAGCGGCGCGAGCGCGGGCTGGTCGAGGCGACCTACGACCTCACGCCGCTGCACGCCGACGTCCGGCGCACACCGGAGGTGCGCTGGAACTTCTTCGACACGACGCCCGGCGTCGAGCGCTACGTCGAGGTGGTCGCGCCGTCCGTGCCGATCACCGTCGAGGCCCTGCCCGAAGGCGAGGGCCTGAAGCCGCTCCCCGGCGAGGAGGCGAAGGCAGTCGTTCCCGGGGTCGACGACATCTTCGACATGAAGGAGCTGGACGCCGGCGAACCCGCGCCCGCGCTGCCGCCGCCGCGCCCGGAGGTCGCGGCGGGCATCCTGCTCGCACCCTGGATCATCGCGCTCGGCCTCGCGCTCTTCCTGCGGCGGCACGCGCGCGTGCGCGCCGACGTCGCCGGGCGGCGCGAGCGCAGGGCGGGCAAGGCGTTCGCCCGCGCGCTGGCCGCGGGCAAGTCGCCGGCCGACGCGCTCGTCGCGTACCTCGCCGACCGCCTCGCGGTCTCCGACGCCGCGATCATCGCGCCCGACCTCGCCGAGCGGCTCACGGCGCGCGGCGTCGACCCGGCGCTCGCCGCCCGGGTCGAGGCGGCGGTCGAGGCGGGCGTCGCGGCGCGCTAC
>DATGPD010000401.1:0-3925 GCA_035305285.1 Planctomycetota bacterium | reverse complement strand
GGGGCCGTCGTCGAACTTCAGCGACGCCTGGGCGCCGAGCTTGATCGACTCGATCGTCACCGCGCCGTTGTTCTCGGTCACCTCGACCCCGGTGATCGCCGACAGGCGCGCGGCGAGCTCCGCCGCGGTGTACGTGGTCTGGCCGACGGGGAAGGTGATCGACTGCTGCGCGCCGCCGTTCACCGAGACGAGGATCGTGCGCCCGTCGAACCCGGTGATGTCGAACGGCTCGCTGCGCGTCGTCGTCTTCGCCGCCGGCTGGCCTTCGCGCAGCGTGGTGTCCGACTCGACGATCTCGGCGAGCGGCCCGGTGACCTTGGCCGGCAGGTTGCCCTGGAACTCGATCGAGGTGGTCGCGCGCGGCGGCAGCGTGTCGGTCACCGGCACGCGGATGCTGTTGCCCGATGCGCTCAGCACGCGGTAGCCGGTGCGCAGGTCGACCAGCTCGCGGTTGGCGTCGACGCCGAACGTGCCGACGCGCGTGTAGATGTTGCGCAGGCCGTCGTTGAGGGTGAAGAACCCGCGCCCCTGGATCGCGACGTCGAGCGCGCGGCCGGTGTCCTGGAACGTGCCCTGCTCGGTGCGCAGGTCGATCGAGCCGATCCCGACGCCGAGGCCGATTTGCCGCGGGTTGATGCCGCCGAAGTTGCCCGACGGCCCCGAGCCCGCGGTCTGCGTGACGCTCAGGATGTCGGCGAACGTGATGCGCGCGCCCCAGAAGCCCGGGGTGCTGACGTTGGCGAGGTTGTTGCCGATGACGTCGATGTACTGCTGGTGCACGCGCAGGCCGGACAGGCCGGAGAACAGCGAGTTGTTGACCATCGCTCAGCCCTCCCCGGCCCCGGCCTTGGGCGTGCGGATCCCGGTGACCTCGCGCATCGCGAGTTCGCGGGCGTCGGCGAGCCGCAGGCGGACCTCGCCGTCTTCGGCGATGAACACCGCCTCCACGACGCCGGACTGCTCGCCGTCGGCGCCTTCCCAGGTCACCTCCTTGCCGAGCAGCGCGCTGCCCTCGCCGAGGCCCTGCAGCCGCGCGAGCAGACCCTGGAAGTCGAGCAGCGAGAGCAGGTTGTCGTTGATCTGCTTCTGCTCCTCCATGGAGGAGAACGACGCGAGCTGCTGCATGAAGCTGCCGTTGTCGACCGGGTCGAGCGGCGTCTGCTGCCGCATCTGGGTGACGAGCAGCGTGAGGAACGGGTTGTCCGCGAACTTGGCGGCCCGGCTGGACAGGACGCCGTTGCCGGCGTGGCCGGCGGCTTCAGTCGACGCGATGGTGGTGGTCATGTTCGGAGTCACACCCAGAAGTCGAGGCCGTGAGCGGTGGACGCGACGGTCGGCGCACCGACGCGCGCGCGCCGGTCCTCGCCGTGCGCGGCGCGCGGCGCCGCTTCGGTCGGCGCGTCGCTGCGCGCGCGCTGCCGCTGGCTGCGGACGTCGGCGTGCGCGACCGTGAGGCCCTGCTGCGCGAGCGTGCTCGCGAGCGCGGGCATGTGCTGGACGAGCAGGGCGGCGACCTCCGGCCGCTCGGCGATCACCGACAGCCGGGTCTGACCCGCCTCGTCGACGACGAGCTGGAGGTCGAGGGCGCCCAGCTCGGGCGGCTCGAGCTGCATGCGCGCCTCGCTGGTGCCGTCACGCAGGGTGAACGCGATCTGGCGCAGCACCGAGTCGCGCGCCGCTTCCAGGCGATCGACCGCGAGGCGGTCGAGGCTGCGGTAGCCGGACAGCGCCGTGGCGAACGTCGTGCGGGGCGCGCGCGCATCGCTCGCGGCAACCCCGCCCGGCGCGGGGCGGCCCGAGGCCGCCCCGGCGCCGAGCGCCGGTGCGCCGAGCGCCGCGGGCGCGAAGCCCGGGGCCGCGGGCGGAACGCTCGCGGCCGGCGCAGCGGTGCCGGGAACTGGGAGCGCGGGCTGCGAGGCGCGCTCGCCGGTGTCGCCGGCCGCCGCGGGCTGCTGCGCTTGCGCGGCGCGCGGCTCGGAAGAGGTCGTGGCGGCGTGCGCGGCGGCGGGCGCGGGCTCGCGCTCGACGGCCGGCCGCGCTTCCGCGACCGGCTCGGGCTCGGGCGGATCGTCACGCGCGTCGTCGCGCGTTCGCACGCCGTCGGCTGTGGGCGGCACCGCGGTGGTCGGCTCGCGGTCCGGTTCGTCGCGCGACGCGACTTCCTCCGGCGCCGACGGCCCGGCGCGATCGACCACGGCATCGAAAGCCTTCGCGAAGTCGTCGCGCGCGCGCGGCATGGTCGCGCGCGGGATCCGCAACGGATCCGCTTCCACCCGCCCGAACTGCGTGAAGTGCGTGCTCACGTCGCCGGCTTCCTTCTCCCGGCACGCCATGAGCACGTGCCGTGCCACGCGTGCCGCGCGCGGGGATGCGCCCATACCATCGGCGGAAGGACGCGGCCCGCGCGGTGCGCGGGGAACGCACCCGGCAAGACCTGCCGGGTCGGGCCGGCACGAGTTGCCGCCCGCGTCCGTGCGGCGACTCAAGCCGAGGCGCCGTTGGCGCCGACACCCACGGACGACGCGCCGACTTTCCCCTCAAGGCGTGTCGCTCGGCGCCGATCATCACGCCGAGAGGTCCGCAGTCCGGAGCCATGAAGGTCAGCCACGTCCGTCCCCACGAGCCCGTGTTGATCCAGCGCCCCGCCTCCGATGCTGCGCGCCCGGCGGCCGCCGGGATGGTGGACCGCGCCGAGCTGAGCGACGCGGCGCGCCAGGCGGCGCGCACCGCCGAGCGGCACGCCGCGCGCCTGCGCATGCCGGACACCGAGCGGCGCGAACTCGTCGACGCCGCGCGCCGCAAGCTCGAACAGGGCGACCTCGCCTCCGAGCACGTGCTGCGCGAGACCGCGCGCCGGATGCTGGAGCAGGGCGGGTTCTGAGGCCGCACGGCGCCGCGAACCCGCGGTCGCTGCGGCGCGATCCCGTGAGCTGCGCCGCAATCGGCGTGGCACCTCGTTCGCCGGGAAGGCGCGTGTAGGGGCAACCGAGGCTGCACGGGGGTGCGGCCCGATCCACACGACTCAGCCATGAACCCAGCCTTCCCCCTCCGTTCGCCGATCGTCTGCCTGGCGCTCGTCGCCGGCGTCGCCGCACAGTCGCGCCCCGTGCCCGCCCACGCCGACCTCGCGGACGGCCAGCACTTCGCCGGGTTGCCCTTCGGCGCCCCCGGTTTCCGCACCCAGATCCTCGTGGACGCCGCGGCGGTCGCGCCGACCGGCGGCGTCGTCCTCGGCCTCCGCTTCCGCGCCGACCGGTCGTCGGCGCCGTCGCGGGCATGACCGTCCCCAACGTCACCGTGCAGGTGAGCCAGACCTCGTTCCCGGTCGGCTCGCTCGCACCGAGCTTCGCCGCGAACGTCACCGGCGCGCCGGTGACCGTGTTCCAGGGCACGGTGGTGCTGCCGGCGGAAGGCGAGGGCTACGCCGGTCCGCTGCCGTGGAACATCGTCGTGCCGTTCCAGACGGCGTTCACGTTCCAGACCGCCGGGGGCGCGCTGCTGATCGACATCATCGGCCACAACGCGCCGAACGGGCAGGCGCAGTACTGGCTCGACGCGGTCGAGGCGGGCGGCAGTGCGGTCACCTTCGGCCGGGCGGGCGACAACCCCAGCAACGACTTCTTCAACCTCGTCGCGAGCACCGGGGCCGACCTCCTGCCGCAGCGCATCGCGCCGGGAAACACGATCGAGTACGCGTCGACGCTGATGTTCACGACGCCGCCCGGCGCGCTGATGCTCGGCGTCGTCGGCTTCGCGCGGCCCGTCGACCTCGGCCCGTTCGGCGCGCCGACCCACGAGCTGTACCTCGATCCGCTCGTGTTCGTCCCGCACGCATGGCAGCGCACGTTCATCGGCTGGCATTCGCCGGTGCCCGTCCCGGTGCCCGCTGTGGCCGGCCTGATCGACACCCGCGTCTACGCGCAGT
>DATGPD010000400.1:0-6704 GCA_035305285.1 Planctomycetota bacterium | reverse complement strand
CGTGAAGGTCACGAAGACCGAGTCGTTCAGATAGATCTGCGACCCGTTCGGCGGGTCGGTCGCGAACACGAAGAAGTCGCCGCCCGACCCGGGCAGCCCCGACACGTCGCTGCTGCCGCCGCCACCCGAACAACCGCTCGCGGCCAGCAGGAGCAGCAACGCAGGGAATCGTCGAACCATGGCAGAGTTCATCGGTGGGAAGGAGCTCGCAACCTGGGGTGCGCGGCAGTCACCAGGGCGCGGGCAAGGCAGCCTCGAGGGGTGCGGAAGTCTAGCACGCACCTCGCTCGGTCGGATGCGCCCGCCGCAACGAACGGGTGCAACGCAGCGCGTCGCTTGCACGCCCCGCTCGATGGCACGCTGATGCCCATCGCACCGAACACAGAGA
Source organism: Planctomycetota bacterium (assembly GCA_035305285.1). Taxonomy (GTDB): domain Bacteria; phylum Planctomycetota; class UBA1135; order UBA1135; family UBA2386; genus DATGPD01. Next base: position 6,316 of record DATGPD010000400.1, on the reverse strand, counting down.
GATCGTCCGTCGATGCGCTACGCGCGCGGAGCCGCATGCGCACGCCGAGAAACCGCACTCCGGCGGGGGTGCCGGAGATCGACACCGAGGCGGGGCGCCTCCGTCGGGTGCGAGCGGCCGCACGAGGCTGCAGTCGATGCGAAGCGGTGGGAGACGACGGAATCATGCGTGGCCGGAGCGCCGCAGCGCCGCACAGCCCGCCTCGTGCAAGCGCCGCGGGCCGGACGGTGCGGGATAGCCACGAGATCCGAGGGCGAGCACCGGCCATGGAGTTTCGCCCGAGTCCCGTGGCTCCGCCGGAGGGCGGCCGGCGGGGGCGCACGGCAGGATGCCAGACAGGCAGGAGCGCCGATTCGCCGCACTCCGATGTCCGGGGTCCCGTGACGGCTGCGAGGCGTCGACCGCCCCGAATCACTCCCTCGCGCGCGCCGCCGCCCGACCACGCACCCGAGCACGGGTCTCGGCGGAGTCGACGCGCCGGCGCGGATGACAGCACTCAGAACTGGAAGGGCAGCACCAGGTAGTCCAGCTCGGGACGCGGCGCGGTCGGCGAGGGCAGGCGGTTGCTGTCGACGTTGGTGCCCTGCTCGGTGAACGACGTGTTGAACAGGATGTCGCACTGCACCGCGACGGCACCCTTGGTCTCGCCGTTCTGCTTGCCCAGCTCGCGGATCTGCCGCATCACCTCCGGCCGCTGCAGGTCCAGCTCGTAGAGGAACTCGCGCGGATCCTGCGGGATGCGGTCCAGGTCCAGCCCGTTCTGCATCCGCGGCGACTTCGGGTTCACGTGGAAGGCGAACCCGATCCGCGCGTTGATTCGCGGCACGTTCCGACCGTTCTCCACGAACGTCGCCCCGAACCCTTCCCCGTCGCTGTTGCGGAACCCGATCAGGTCCGCCAGCACCTGCATCGTCGCCACCGGCTCCAGCGGCAGCGGGCCCGCGTCACGGCTCATGTAGATCTCCGAGCCCGTGTGACTCAGGATGCGGTACGAGCCGATCACCGATCCCAGCGCGTTGCGCAGCTGCACCCGGTAGCCGGTGTAGCGACCCGGGATCTGGCCGAGCAGCGGCGACGCCTGGTTCAGGCGCAGCAGGTACGCGGGCGTCCCGCGCCACTCTGCGTTCGCCTCGATCGACGCGACCGGCAGCGGCGACGGCAACACCTCGGGCACCACGCGCTCGACGCCCGTCGCCGTCGACTCGTAGCGCACGTAGCCCTTCGGCTCGTCGTCGCCATGGAACGTCCCGGCGAACAGATACGTCGGGCCGGCCTTCAGACTCGTGAACGGATTCGTCGGATCACTCGGGTCGATCCGCTCCTCCATCTTGCGCGGCGACAGGTCGGTACCCGTCGGATCGGGCAGGCGCACCGTCGCGCCGGTGTCGATCCACCGCGACCGCAGGCGCGACACCGCGGCGAACGGCGCCGGCAGCAGGATCGGCGACGGACGGATGTCGCCCTCCGCGCTGTTGCGCGTGCCCGGCCCGAGCGTGAACGGATTGCCCTCGTCGTCGACGCCCGGCTCGCCCGTCTCCGACAGGAAGCCGCGCCACCCGAGGAACTTGTCCTTCTCCGGGCCGGTGATCGCCGGACCGCCCTGACGGTGCGGGTTCGTCCCCGGGACCAGGCCTTCGGCCAGCTTCTGGTCGTCGTCGTAGAAGAAGATGTTGTCGTCGAGGCGCGTGCGCGAACCGTCGCCGTCCTCGCTCACCGGCCGGTTGTCGCCCGGCGGCGCCATCAACTGCACGATGCCCATGCCGCCGAACCCGCCGATGGGGTTGAAATCCCACACGGTGTTGGCCGTCGGGCCGCCCTTGCCGGGGTACTTGCCGTCGACCGGGTTGCCCGCGAACCCTCCGCGCAGGCCGACGCCGCCGTCCGCCTGGATCGCGAAGGTGTAGGCGCCGTTCGTGTTGTTGGAGGTCACCGCCTCGGCGTACGGACGACCGTGCCGGGTGATGTGGATGCCCGTGCCCGACATCAGCACGATCATCCCGCCCGAGCCGCCGCCGCCGCCGCCAGCGTGGCTGTTGGTGCCGGCCTGCTCGCCGCCGCCGCCGTTGCCGCCGTTCGCGTTGATGAGGCCGGTGCTCTTGATGACGATGCGGCCGAGCGCCTTCACGATCAGGATGCCGCCGCCGGCGCCGCCGCCGCCGCCCTTCTGGTCGTTGGCGAACGAGGGGTTCGGCGCACAGCGTGGACCAGTGTCACCGCCGCCGCCGCCGCCCGAACCGCCGCGCGGCGTGAGCAGCTCGCCGGTGATCCGCCGGCCGCGCGCGATGTCGATCATCGTGCCCCAGAAGTCGTTGTCGCGGCGCAGGTCCCTGAACCCGAGCGGGCCGGCGTCCGCCTGGGGACAGGTCGCCGGAGGAGGCGAGCCCGTGCCATTGCGCCCCCCCTTGCCGAGCATGACGGTGTTCGTCGAGGGCGCCGAGCCGGCCCACGCGAGCACGTAGTGCGGATCGCCCTGGGTCGCGAAGCTGCCGCCGCCACCGCCACCGCCGCGGCCAGTGCACCCCGCGCCCGTCGACATGCAGGAGTGCCGTCCGCCGAGGCCGCCGCCGCCGGGGGTCTGGAACGGGCCGTAGCCGTCCTCGCCCTTGTTGTCGACGTCGACCGCCGACGGGCTGCCGCGACCGCCGTTGCCGCCACCGCAAGCGGCGATGCCGCCCGGCGTCGGGAAGTTCGCGGAGTTCAGCGTGTCGACGCGCGCACCGTTGCCGCCCGCGACCGTCAGCTCGCCCTCGACCACGAAGTCGCCGGTGACCAGCCACACCATCGGCTTGCTGCCCGTCCCGTACACCGTCACTCCCGCCGGGATCGTCACGTTGCGGAACTGGAACACCCCGCCCGACACGTTGAACGGCGCACCGTTCTCGGGCGTGATCTGCGTGAAGTCGGTGTTCAGCACGACCTCGCGGAACCGAGGCCGGTAGTCGAACTGCGTCTCCACGCCTTCGAACTCGAACCCGGCGCGCACGTAGCCCGAACCGATCTCCGCAAGCGGCTCGAGGAACACCGGCTCCAGGTCGAGGTTGCCCAGGTCGTCGAAGTTCTCCACCACCGCGTCGAACTGCGGCTCGCGCGCCGACTCCGTCCGGAAGCGGAACACCGTGCGCACGTGCTCGGCGTTGTTCCGGTTCGACTCACCCGACAGATCCTCCAGCGTCGACTCGACGATCACGCGCACGTCGGCGTTGTTCGGGAGCACACCCGTCGGCGTCAGCAGCAGCGTCGAACCCTCGTTCGAGTTCGCCTCGATCTCGACCAGCGCCGGGATCCACGCCGCCGTCCCGTACTCCGGATCGTCGTACTCCAGGAACACCCGCCCCTTGGTCAGCGGGTCGATCTGCCGCGGATCGATCAACCCGGGGTTCGGATCGAGGCGCGTCGGCACGTTGGTCGACGCAGGATTCAGCGGCTGGTCGAACCTCACCCGCACCTCGACCGGGCGCTCGCCCTTCTTCCCGAGGTACACCACGCCGTTCTCGTTCGGCACCGCCTCGACCGCCACTACCTGCGGGCCGCCGCCGCGCGTGTCACGGAACAACTGCGACGGCGTGGTCCCGTCCACCGTCTCGAACACCAGCGTGAACGGATCGCGCAGCGCCTTGCCCGTCTTGTCGCGCAGCGTCGCGCCCTGCCGCGCGCCGCCCTGCGCCAGCTGCATCAGGTAGCGCCGGCCGGCGCGGAAGCCGCCGTTGGTGTAGTCGTCGTTGTTCGGAAACGCCGGCCGGAACTCCAGCACCCGCGTGTTGCCTTCCGCACCGCCCGGCGCCGGATGCACGAGGAACGTGCCGCGCGGCTGCTCCTGCAGCGGGTTCCCGTTCAGGTCGAACACCGAGAAGCTCACCGAGTTCAGGTTCGCCGTCCCGAGGTCCACGTCCTTCGTGAAGGTCACGAAGACCGAGTCGTTCAGGTAGATCTGCGATCCGCTCGGCGGGTCGGTCGCGAACACGAAGAAGTCGCCGCCCGACCCGGGCAGCGCCGAAGACGCGTCGCGGTCGCTTCCGGAGCATGCGGCCACGGCAAGCAGGAGGGAGAGTGCCGGAAAAAGGCGCGGCATGGGTGGCAACGACGTGGTCGGGTTTCGACGGGTCAGGGCGTGACAACAAGCCGCCGCCGGCGCGCGGCTTCGGTTCCGTGGGGGCCGCCGGTCCGCCTCGTGCGCAGCCGCTCCCGCCCGTCCCACGGCCCCGTGGCACTCGGGGAAGCCGCGTTCATTCCAGCGACGACGAGCCTTCACCGCGAGGAGCGCAGGATGGTGAGTGCGAGTTCGAACGACGCAGAGACGCCGGTCGATGCACGCGGCAGTAGCGCCAAACCTGCAGGCGGGAACCACGTCGGACATCTTGCCCAGGCACCATCGGGGCCCGCACCCCCACCCCGCTCACGCGAGCGCCCGCAGGATGCGGTCGTGGACCTCCGTCGCGTGCACCTCGGCGGCGGCATCGTCGGGCCGCGAGTCGAGGAACACCGGGCCGGCCTCGGGGGCTTCGAACAGACGACCGTGCGTACCCCCGACGATGGTCGGATCGGTGCCGATGACGTCCATCAGGTAGCGGAAGCCCAGCGCCTTCTTGGCGAGCGTCCTGGCGACGCGCAGCTTCGGCCACCGCAGCTTCGGGTCGACGAACAGTTCCGTCGGGTCGTACCCGGGCTTGCGGTGGATGTCGACCGTGGTCGCGAAGTCCGGCCGGCGCGCTTCGTCGAGCCAGTAGTGGTACGCGAACCACGCTCCCGGCTCGGCGACGCACACCAGCTCGCCGCTGCGCTCGTGGTCGAGGCCGAACCGGCGCTGGCCGTCGCGGTCGAGCACCGCGGCGACGCCGGGCAACCCGGCGAGCAGCGCGCGCACCCGCGCCAGGTCCTCCGCCGCGCGCACGTACACGTGCGCGATCTGGTGGTCGGCGACCGCGAACGCGCGCGACGCGCCCGCGTCCAGCAGCTGACCGTGGCTGGTCTCCTGCACGCGCAGAAGACCGTGCTGGTGCAGGACGCGGTTCACGAACACGACGTGCGTCGCCTTCTCGATGCCGTACTCCGACAGCACGAACACGCGCGCCCCGCGCGCCAGCGCCGCCTCGGCGAGTTCTCCCGCGACCGCATCGACCTCGCGCACGGCGTTCTGCGCGCGCGGGTCGTCGGGCCCGTAGCGCTGGTGGTCGTAGTCGAGGTGCGGCAGGTAGACGAGCGCGAGGGTCGGATCGTGCGCCGTGATCACCTCACGCGCGCAGTCGGCGATCCAGCGGGTCGAGGCGAGATCGGCCCCCGGTCCCCAGAACCGGAACAACGGGAACGGACCGAGGCGGCGCTGCAGTTCGGCCTGCAGTCCGGGGGGCTCCGAGTACAGCCCCGGGCGCTTGAGGCCGTCCGCGTGGTACTCGGGACGCGGCGTGACGCTCCACGTCACGTCCGCGTACATGTTGAACCACCAGAACAGCTTCGCGCAGGTGAAGCCCGGGTCGCGCCGGCGCGCGGCGCCGTAGACCTTCTCGCCCTGCACGAGGTGGTTGCTCTGCCGCCATAGCCACACCTGCGCGAGGTCGCGGAAATACCAGCCGTTGCCGACGATGCCGTGGTCGCGCGGCAGCCGGCCGGTGAGGAAGGTCGCCTGCACCGAGCAGGTGACCGCCGGCAGGATGGTGCGCAAAGGCGCGGCGAAGCCGCGCTCGGCGATCGCCCGCAGACGCGGCGCGAAGGCGAGATCCTTGCCGCGCAGGCCCACGACGTCGAGGACGAGGAGCTTCACCGCCCACCTCCGCCTGCCCCGTGCCCCGCGCGGCACGGACGGCCTGCCCCCGGCCCGTCGGGTCGGCGGCGAGGTTTCGGGACTGCTGGGCGCGCCTCGCTCAAGGCCGCGAGAGTCAACGCCGATCGGGGGCGCGGGACAAGCATGGGGAACTCATGACGACGCACAAGATCGCCGTCCTGGCGCTCGCCGTTGTTCTGGGACTGCAGGCGAGCGCGCTCGCCCAGCAGCCGGGCGCCCAGCCGACCACGGAGATTCATCCTGCGGGCGAGGCCCGCCTCGCGCCGCGCCCGGCGGCGCCGCCCGCGGCGGAAGGCGCCGGCGCGGAGCGCAAGGACGCAAACAGCAAGGCGGCGGACGGCGAGCGGGCGCTGGCGCGCTGGGTGCACGACCACGCCGACCGCGACGGCGACGGCGTGGTCGACGACGCCGAGCGCCGTCGCCTGTGCGCACTGCTGGAACGGGACCGCGACGCCGAGCTGGAGCCGGCCGAGCGTGCCCGCATCCGGGCGCTGCGCGCGCGGCTCGACCGCAACGGCGACGGCAAGCTCGACGAGCTGG
>DATGPD010000399.1:0-3713 GCA_035305285.1 Planctomycetota bacterium | reverse complement strand
GGCGCCGCCTGCAGGATCTTGTCGTTGCGGCTGCCGTTGCTGACCACCGCCACCTGCAGGCCCAGGCTCTTCAGGAACCCGACGAAGTCCGGGAAGCCCGGGTAGAGCGTCGGCTCACCGCCGCCGATCAGGATCACGCTCTTGAGGCCGCGTTCGGCCATGCGGGTGAGCGACGCACGCAGCTCCTGCTCCTCGTGCTTCTGCGGCTGGTTGAGGATGTCCCAGTCGATGCAGTGGTCGCAGCGGTAGTTGCACGCGGTCGTCAGGTCGAGGTTGATCGACAGCGGCACGAGGTCGGGCAGCGGCGGCAGGCGGTCACCCGTCCGCCTGGCCGCGCGCACCGCACGCTGCCACTTCACGTAGTCGACCACGTACGGCCACAGCCCCGGCTGACGGAGCTTGCCGGTGAAGTCGTGGATCGGCTCGGCGCGTCGCACGCGGCCGTCAGGCGCCTGCGTCGAAGGCGACGACGACGTCGGTGAAGAGCCGGGCGCGGGCGGCGAGGGTAGCGGCGTGGCGTCGAATGAGGTCAAGATCGGGTTCCGGCAGCGAGGCGACGAAACCATAAACGAGCGCCGCCTGCGGATCACCGACGTCCTCGAAACCCCCTTGGTGCCTGAATCCCCAGCGGTACGCGGGCAGGATCAGCTCGCGCTCGCAGCGCACGCCGTCGAGCGCGAACCAGGCCGGCCGCGGCTGCTCCGGGCAGCGGACCAGCTCCAGCGCCAGCGCGCAGCGCTGGCCGCCCGCGTCCAGCTCCAGCTCGACGCGCATCGCCTCGGCGTCGGGCGCGCGCGTCGAGAACGCCGCGCCCACCAGCGCCCAAGCGGCGCCCTCGCCGGCGAGGGCCTGCACGAGGCTCAACGGGTGCGACAGCGACTCGACCAGCATCTCGCGCCCCCGCCCGGTGGGCGACAGGCGCATCGCGAAGCTCCGCGGCAGCCCGCGCGGCACCACCCCGCGTTCCTGCAGGGCGGCGAGCGCGAAGGGCCACTGGCAGTTCTCGGCGAGCAGCAGGCCCTCGGCGGCGAACGCCGCGATCGTCGCCTGCACCTCTTCCGCCGCGTGCCGGTCGGCGAGCGGCTTCTCGCACAAGGCCGGCAACCGCGCGGCGAGCGCGGCGCGCAGCGCGGGCAGGTGCGCGTCGATCGGGCTCGCGATCACGAGCGCGTCGATGTCGCCCCGGCCGACCAGGTCGGCGAGGGACGCGTGTGCCGCGACCGGCCAGCCGAGGTCGCGGCCGAGCGCGGCGGCGGCCGCCGCGGTCCGCGCCGGGTCACGCCCCGCGACCGCGACGACCCGGCCGCCCGCTACCGCGAGGTGTTTCGCGAGGAACGGACCGAGGCCGTTGCGCGTGCGTCCGGGCCCGACCAGCCCGAAGCGCAGCGGCTCGACGACGCCCGGACGTGCACGACGGCGCTCCACGACGACTGCGTCATAGACCCCGCGCCCCGCGCCTGTCCATCACCACCCGCCCGGCCAACACCCTGGCAGCGCGCGCGCCGACCTGCTAAGCAACCCGCCCCGAATGCCGAGAGCCAAGTCTCAAGCCGGCCGCCGCCGACGAGCCCCTCTCACCGCGAAGACCGCGGACAAGTTCGACCTCTACACGCGCGCCGTCCAGGCGCCCGACGAGGACGCCGCGTTCATGGCGCGCTACTTCACGAAGCTCACCGGCCGCCAGGCACGCCTGTTCCGCGAGGACTTCTGCGGCACGGCCGCACTCGCCTGCGCGTTCGTGAAGCGCCATCCCGAGAACCGCGCGGTCGGCGTCGACCTCGACGGACCGACGCTCGACTGGGGACGCAAGCACCACGTCGCCGCGCTAACCGAGGACCAGCAGCGCCGGATCCAGCTCATCCAGGCCAACGTGCTCGACGTGCGCCGGCCGAAGGTCGACGCGCTCTGCGCGCTCAACTTCAGCTACTTCATCTTCTCGACGCGCGACGAGCTGCGTGCCTACTTCCGCAACTGCCGGCGCTCGCTCGTTTCCGACGGCGTGCTGTTCCTCGACTTGTGGGGCGGCAGCGAGACGCAGAACGAGCAGGTCGACCGCCGGCGCTGCGGCGGGTTCACCTACTTGTGGGATCAGTGGAAGTTCGACCCGCTCACCTACCGCAGCACCTGCCGCATCCACTTCGAGTTCAAGGACGGCAGCAAGATGCGCAACGCGTTCGTCTACGAGTGGCGCCTCTGGACGCCGCCCGAGCTGACCGAGCTGCTCGACGAGGCGGGGTTCTCCTCGCACCACTTCCTGTGGGAAGGAACCGACCGGAAGACCGGCGCGGGCAACGGGGTCTACCGGCGCACGACCCGCGGCACCGCGGACCGCGCCTGGATCGCCTACCTGATCGCGCGTCCCTGAGCCGCGACGCGCGTCGGGCCGCGCGCGGGACCGGGCGCAGCGCATGCCGACCGCGCGCGCCGGGGCCGCAGCTTGATCCGCGCCGCCTGAAATACCGATCCTGCCGGCGGGATTGCAGTCGGTTCGTTCCCGCCCGTTCATGAAGAAGATCGTCGTCCTCGGCGCCGGCAAGATCGGCCGCATGGTCGCCCACTTCCTCGGCCACTGCGGCGACTACCGCCTGCGCATCGGCGACGCGGCGGCCGACGCCGTCCAGCTGGTCACCGACACGGTCCCGGGCCTCGAGGGGCGCACCGTCGACTTCGGCTCGGCCGCCGATCTCGACGCCGTGCTCGCCGGCGCGGACGCGGTGATCAGCTGCGCGCCGTTCCACTGCAATCCGCTGATCGCCGCGCGCGCCAAGGCCAACGGCCTGCACTACCTCGACCTCACCGAAGACGTCGAAGTCACCCGCGAGGTCATGGAGCTGGCCAAGGACGCGGACACGGCCTTCATCCCGCAGTGCGGCCTCGCCCCCGGCTTCATCACGATCACCGCGGTCCACCTCATCAAGGACATGACCGAGGTCACCGACCTGCGCATGCGGGTCGGCGCGCTGCCGCGCTACCCCTCGAACATGCTCAAGTACAACCTGACCTGGAGCACCGAGGGGCTGATCAACGAGTACTGCCGGCCCTGTGAGGTCATCGAGAACGGCGAGCTGCGCACCGTACCGCCGCTCGAAGGACTGGAGACGATCACGATCGACGGCGTCGAATACGAGGCGTTCAACACCTCGGGCGGGCTCGGCACGCTGGCGCAGACCCTGCGCGGCAAGGTGCGCAAGGTCGATTACAAGTCACTGCGCTACCCGGGCCACAACTACCTGATCCGCTTCCTGCTGCACGACCTCCAGATGCGCGACAACCAGGAGATGCTCGCGCGGATCCTGGAGCGCTGCCTGCCGACGACCTTCCAGGACCAGATCGTCGTGTTCGTCAGCGCGACCGGCACCTACCGCGGCCGGCTCACCGAGCGCACCTACGCGCGGACCGTGCGCCACCAGGACATCGACGGGCACAACTGGAGCGGCATCCAGATCACCACCGCGGCCGGGGTGTGCGCGGTGCTCGACCTGCTGATGCAGGGCCGGCTGCCGCAGCGCGGCCTCGTCCGCCAGGAGCAGGTCGATTACCTCGACTTCATCGCCAACCGGTTCGGCCGCTACTACGCCTGACTGCCCCCTCGCCGGCGCCGTCCCGATCGGAGACCGCGCCGCTCAAGCCCCCCGCACGGCGTGCCGAAGCATGCACCACCCGCGCCGGCAACGCGGGGCAACAGAGGGGAACGAGTGAGAACGCAGGTGAAC
>DATGPD010000398.1:0-2305 GCA_035305285.1 Planctomycetota bacterium | reverse complement strand
ACCGCGACCCTGACGTCCGACGGCAACATCCGCCTGACCGCGATCGACAAGGAGCCGGCCGAGCTGAGCCTGTTCGTCGGCGACGGCGCGGGCAACACCGGGTCGAGCAGCTTTCCGAGCTTCGCCGTGGTGCAGGAGGGCACCGGGCCCGACACCGCGGTGACCTCGATCGACGTGATCGACAGCCTCGGTCGGCCGCACCCGGTGACCCTGACCTTCACCCGCGACCCGGTCGACACCCAGGTGTGGAACCTGACCGCGACGATGGATCCGGCGGACGGCGTGGTCACGTCGGGTTCGATCGGCCAGATCCGGTTCAACGCGAACGGTTCGTTCAACGTCATCGGCGGCGGCAGCAACACGTTCACCTTCCTGTTCGCCGGGCAGAGCGCGACGCAGAGCGTGACCGTCGACCTCGGCACGTCCGGCCAGTTCGACGGCGTGGCGATGCTCGGCGACCGCACGACGGTCGCGGCCACCAACCAGGACGGCTACGAGACCGGCACCCTGCTCAACGTCAACTTCGACCAGCAGGGCAACCTGATCGGCTTCTACAGCAACGGCGAGGCACGCACGCTCGACACGCTGCGCGTCGCGGTGTTCCCCAACGAGGCCGGCCTGCTGCGCATCGGTGACACGATGTTCGTCGAGTCGCCGAACTCGGACGACGCGATCGTCACCACCGCCGGCACCGCGGGCGCGGGCCTCATCCGTCCGGGCGCGCTGGAGAACAGCAACGTCGACATCGCCGAGGAGTTCGTCAACCTGATCGAGGCGCAGCGCGGGTTCCAGGCGAACTCGCGGGTGATCACCACGACCGACGAGATCCTCGCCGAGCTGGTCAACATCGTGCGCTGATCGCCATGACCTCGTACGCCGAGACCGCCCTGACCCGCGGCCTGAACTGGCTGGCCAACGCGCAGCAGGCGATCGCGCACAACCTCGCGAACGTCAACTCCGCCGGCTTCAAGCGCCGCCACGCGATCGCCGAGGAGTCGCCGACCGCGTTCCACAGCGTGCTGGAGCAGACGCTGCCCACGGTGCGCTACCGCGAGGTGTGCGACTGGCGCACGGGCACCCTGCAGGCGACCAACGACCCGGGGCACGTGGCGCTGGAGAGCGGCGACTTCTTCCGCGTGCGCGGCCCCGACGGGCGCATGTACTTCACGCGCAGCGGCGAGCTGCACACCGACGCGCAGGGCTTCCTGTGCGACCAGTCCGGCTACCGCTACCTCGACGAGACCGGCGCCGAAGTGCAGATCCGCAGCGAGGGCGACGAGGCACCCGGCGTGCTGGTCGCGGCCAACGGCGCGCTGTCGGACGCGCGCGACGGCCGCAGCCTGCAGCGCAGCCTCGGCGTGTTCCGCGTCGCCGACCGCGACGCGCTGGTGCCCGCCGGCGGCGGCCGGTTCGTCGACACGCGCGCGCAGGAGCCGGTCGTCGTGCCGACCACCGCGGTCCGTCAGGGCAGCATCGAAGGCAGCAACGTCGAGACCGTCGGCGAACTCGTCCAGATGCTCGTCGTGCAGCGCGCGTTCCAGGCCACCGCGTCGGTGCTGCGCGGCTTCGGCGAGCTGCAGAGCACGTTCATCCGCGCCGTCAACCGCTGACCGACCGACCACCGCATCCCGCCATGATCAAGAGCCTCTACACCACCGCGACGGGCATGAAGGCCCAGCAGACGATGGTCGACACGATCGCGAACAACATCGCGAACGTGAACACCGCCGGCTTCAAGCGCGCGCAGGTCTCGTTCCAGGACCTGCTCTACGTGACCTTGAAGACCCCCGGCCTCGAGCGCGACGCGAGCGGCACGGCGAGCCCGATCGGCGTGCAGATCGGCTCCGGCGCGCAGCTCGCCGGCACGAGCAAGATCTACACCAACGGCGTGCTCGAGGTGACCAACCGCCCGCTCGACATCGCGATCGAGGGGGACGGGTTCTTCCAGGTGCTGCTGCCGGACGGCGCGATCGGTTACACGCGCGACGGCCACCTGCACCGCAACGCGGAAGGCCGCCTGGTGACCGGCAGCGGCGAGGTGATCCAGCCCGAGATCAACATCCCGGCCGACGCGCTGGAGATCAACATCGACGCCGAGGGCCGGGTGTCCGGGCGGACGTTCGGCAATCCGGACACCACGGTGTCGTTCGGCCAGCTCAACCTCGTGCGCTTCGTCAACCCGTCCGGCCTCCTCGCGATCGGCGGCAACATCCTGCGCCAGACCGACGCCTCCGGCCCGCCGACCATCGCGCAGCCGGGCAGCAACGGGATCGGCACCCTGAAGCAGGGCTTCATCGAGCGCTCG
>DATGPD010000397.1:0-2384 GCA_035305285.1 Planctomycetota bacterium | reverse complement strand
CATCACGCCCTCGCGCATCGAGCCGTAGGCGTGCGCGGCGTCGAACAGCAGGCGGGCGCCGCAGTCCGAGGCGAGGCGCCACAGGCTCGGGGCGTCGGCCGGGTTGCCGAACACGTGCGTGGCGACGATCAACCTGGGCTCGCACTCGGCGGCCGCCGCGCGCGCCGCGGCGGGGTCCATGTTGAACGTCTCCGGGTCGGCGTCGACGAACACCGGCACCAGGTCGTTCCACAGCACCGCGTTGATCGTGGAGTTGAAGGTGAACGACGGCACCAGGCACGTGCTGCCCGGCGGGATGCGCAGCGCGGCGATCGCGCAGGCGAGGCCGACGTCGCCGTTGACCGTGACGCGCGCGTGCACGCCGAGGTAGCGCGCGGCGATCGCTTCGAGCTGGCGCGCGTGCGTACCGAAGTTCGACAGCATGCGCGAGTCCCAGATGCCGCGCAGCAGTTCGACGTAGCTGTCCAGCGGCGGCAGCTCGGGACGGGTGATGGGGATGAGCATGGGACGCGTTCGGCGGTCAGGGCGACCGATGGGAGACCACCGTTGCATCGGCGCGCGGGCGTCCCGACTTGAGCCGCGCGCGCTCCGGACGCCGGGCGTCAGATCAGGCGGACGAGCGACCGCGGATGGGCGCGCTTGAACGCGCGGAAGGCGAGGCAGGCGGGGTAGAGCACCGCGACCGTCAGGGCGACGGCGAGCCAGGTGCGGCCGAGGCCGCCGGGCACGGCATCGGCGCCGAACCAGACGCGCAGGAGGGCGCCGGCGCCTTCGAGCAGGCTGACGTGCAGGACGTAGTAGAAGAGCGCGGTCTGCCCGAGCACGAGGAGCACGCCCCGGTCGCCGCCGGACGGCGTGCGGCGCGCCGCGACGAACAGCAGGGCGAGCACGCCGGCCATCAGGCCCAGCTCCAGGCCGGCGAACGCGATGCTCGGCGGGTACTTGCTGACCTGCAGCCAGCGCAACGGGCCGTCGTGCACGCCGGTCATGAACAGGTTGCCGTAGCCGTCGGCCGCGCGCACGAGCGCCCAGGCGGCGAGGCCGAATGCGGCTCCGGCGACCAGCACGGGCACGGGATCGGCGCCGCGCGCCACGCGGGAGCCGAAGCCATGGCCGAGGAGCAGGAACGCGAGCCAGGGCAGGACCGGGTAGAGCACGAGCGCCGGCCCAGCGACGCCGCCGCTGACCACGAGGGCGGTCGCGGCGGACGGGCCGGCGTCGGCGACGCGGCCGAGGCTCACGAGCGCCTCGTGACCGACGAGGATGGCGAGCCCGAGCGCGACGAGCGACGCGGTCGGCAGACGGCGCAGCGGGATCATCAGGAGGAACGCGCTGCCGATCGCGAAGAGCACTTGCAGCATGAAGCGGCCGCCGACGGCGCCGCCCCACAGGGCGGAGATGAGCGTGAGGTCGAGACCGATGAGCAGCGCGCCGCGCAGGAGGAGGTCGCGGTCGGTGCCGGCGAGGGCGTGCTGCGCGCGACGGCGCGCCATCGACAGCGCGAGCGCGGTGCCCGCCAGGAAGACGAAGGTCGGCGCGCAGAGGTGCGACAGCCAGCGGTGCAGGAAGGGGACCGCGGGGAGCGGCGCGTCGTACCGCCCCCAGAAGGCGGTGTCGCGCATCATGAAGTCGCGGTAGAAGACGTGCGCGGCGTGGTCGCTGGTCATGAGGACCATGACCAGTCCGCGCATGCGGTCGATCGGCGCGATGCGGCCAGGCGGCAAGGGCAGGGATCGTCGCAGACGGGGCGCGCATTTGCGGCGTGGGTGCCGGGTTTCGTCGGACGCCGGCGCAGGACCGCGGCGCAGGCGACGCGCCCTTCGAGGGCGGACCGCGCTCGCACGTCCGTAGACGCGACGGAAGCCACGCTGTGGCAGTCGAGACCCGGCGCACATCGACGAGGCGCGTCTGCGGCGTGCGGCACTGCCAACGCAGCGATCCGCCTCGCGGTGCGCGACTCCGTCGCTCAGCGCTTCCGTCTGCCGGCCCGGCACGCCGGACCAGCCGCCGCTCGCTGGGCTTTTCGTGCGAATCGACCACGAACGAGCTCACCCGCGGCACCGTCGGTTCGGCGCCGCCTTCGGCGCGATCCGCGTCGAAGCAACTCCCTCGCTGCCGCTTCCGGTGCGCAACCGGTGCGCCGACCGCGCGAGCTTCGCGCCGACCGCCGTGGCGTGTACCGCACGGTCGGCGCCGAGTCCCCGGCCCATCCCGCGTTCGCCCAGCATGCGGCGCGACCCACCGGAGTTCGCCGCGGCTCGGTCGGCTCGGCCTCGGTGGCGGGCGCGTTCGCCCCCGGCGCCGGCCTGCTCGCCGCGCTGCGTCGCCGGGCGGTCGCACGCGCGACGGTCGCGCCCTCAGCGTCGCTGACCGCGGGCGGTCGG
>DATGPD010000396.1:0-8196 GCA_035305285.1 Planctomycetota bacterium | reverse complement strand
CGACGCCGACGTAGGTCACGCCCATCCCGCCCGCACCGAGGATGGTCGTCAGCCGGTATCCGGCCACCACGGCGCCCTGCCTGGTGAACGGCGCGGCGCGACCGCCGTGGGTCGCGCAGGGTCGCGGCGAGCGGATCCCCGCGCGGGCGCGCCTCCGCTCCGGATTCCCGGCGGTCCTCACGCGCGGCCCGCCGACACTCGTGTCCGTGCCGTTCTGCTACGACTTCCCCCGGCCGATGGTCACCGTCGACGTCGCGGTGTTCGCGCCGCCCGAAGCCCCGACCGGACCCGCGCGCCTGCTCCTGATCCGCAGAGGCAAGCCGCCCTTCGCGGGCCGCTGGGCGCTGCCCGGCGGGTTCCTCGACCTCGAGGAAGAACTCGACGACGCCGCGCGGCGCGAGCTGCGCGAAGAGACCGGCCTGCACGCGCGCCGGCTCGTCCAGCTCGGCGCCTACGGCAAGCGCGGCCGCGACCCGCGCGGGCGGACGATCTCGGTCGTGTTCCTCGCCGCGGCCGACGCTGCCCGGCGCGTCCGCGCGGGTGACGACGCCGGCGCCGTCGCGTGGCACTCCGTCGCGGCACTGCCGCGCCTCGCGTTCGACCACGCGCACATCGTGCGCGACGCGCTGGCGCGGATGCGGGAACTCGCGCGCCGGCCCGAGGCCTTCGCGCGCACCCTGTTCGGCAGTCGGCCGCCGGCGTTCGCGGCGCGCTTGCGGCGCGCGCTGCACCACGCCTGAGGCGAGCGCGGGCACGCGCCGCGCGTCCGTGGACGCCTCGCACGGGCAAGACGGGAACGCCGCGGGCGTCGACATGGACGCCGTCGCCTGATCGCGCAGCGCGCGCCCGCCGACGGCGTGCGCGCGAGTCCGACGCCACGCGCCGGGTCCGCCGCCGACGCGCTACAGATCCGCGACGCCGCCGATCCGGCCGAGGAAGGCCGACGCGATCACGACCGGCGGGCTCGCGAGGTAGACCTTGCCGGGGCCCGAGCGGCCCGGGAAGTTGCGGTTGATCGCGGAGACGGTGACCTGATCGGGCCGGTCGGACACGCCCGGGCCCGCCTTGATGCACGCGCCGCAGCTCGGGTCGATCAGCTTGATCCCGACGCTCTCGAACAGCGCGATGTAGCCGCGCTCCCGTGCGTACTCGCGGATCTTCTGGCTGCCGAACTGGATGTAGCACTGCACGCCGGGCGGGATGGTCCGGCCGCGGTCGAGCGCCTCGCGCACGGTCGCCGCGTACATGTCCATGTCCGCCTTCTTGCCGCCGGTGCACGAACCACCGTAGGCGATGTCGATCTTGATGTCCTTCGGCAGCTGGCGCAGCGGCACGCCGTTGCGCGGGTCGCCGGGCGTGGCGACCGTCGGCTCGATCGTGTCGAGGTCGATCTCGAAGGTGTGGCAGTAGCGCGCGCCGGGGTCGGCGCGCACGACCATCGCCTCCAGCTCGGCGCGGCTCATCCCGCGCGCCTGCGCGAGGTAGTCGAGCACGACGTCGTCGGCCTCGGCGATGCCGGTGAACCCGCCGGCCTCGACCGCCATGTTGGTCAGCGTCGCGCGCTCGTCGAGCGACAGGTCGCGCAGGCCCGGCCCGCCGAACTCCAGCACCTTGCCGATGCCCTCGCCGCTCTTGAAGAACGGCTGGCTGAGCAGGTGCAGCATGAGGTCCTTGGCGGTCACGCCGTTGCGCAGGCGGCCGCGCAGCTCGACGCGGGCGGTCTCCGGCACGCGCACACGCACGTCCTTGGTGAACCACGCGTTCGCCATGTCGGTCGAGCCCACGCCGAACGCGAAGCAGCCGAGCACGCCGGCCATGCAGGTGTGCGAGTCGGTGCCGGCGACCACCTGCCCGGGCAACGCGATCTCCTCGATCACGATGTTGTGGCAGATGCCCTCGCTGCCGACCAGCTTGCCGTCGCGGTACACCTCGCCGTAGAGCTTGATGCCCTGCGCGCGCGCGAAGCGCTCCTGCACCGTGGCGAGGCTCGCCGCCTGCTCGCGCAACCCCATCTCGACGTGCGCCTTCGGCATCACCTGGTCGAGGAACGTCAGGTGGTCGCGGAACGCGTAGACCGACCCCGGATCGACGACCGAGGCCGTCTCGCCCGCGCCGAGGCGCAGCAGCGACTCGGCCATCGGCGTGACGTACTCGTGGCTGAAACGGACGTCGGTGCGCACGAACAGTGCGTCGCCGGGCTGCACCGCGGGCACGCCGATCTGCCCCGTGCTCGCGTCCACGATCGCGCGGCTGGCGAGGATCTTCTCCGCCAGGGTCATCGGCCGCGGCGCGGTGGTGATCCGCGGCGGGCGGACCTTGCCGGCGAGTCGCGCCTTGTTGTAGGCGAACAACCCGCCGTGCTCGACGATCGCCGCCGAGATCGGATCGAGCCCCTTGGTGAACTCCGAGATCGGGATCGCCTCCCCGCGCTCGATGCGCGGGATGAGGCTGAAGTCGGTCGACGTCAGCAGCCCGATGTTCTGGCAGTTCTGCCCGTAGATCTTCTCGATGTTCTTGGCGATGACGAGCCGGATGCCGGCCTTCAGCTCGGCGAACGGCGCGGTCTCGCGGCTGCTGCCGCAGCCCTTCGACAGACCGCTGACGATCACCGCGAAGCCGCCGTCCTTGATCGCGTCCTTCTTGATCACGCCGCCGCGCAGCCCGACCAGGCAGTAGCGCGCGAGCGTCTCGTCGTAGTAGTAGCAGACCCAGCCCGGGGTCAGCTCGTCGGTCGAGATGTTGTCGATCAGCTTGCGCGCGGGATCGAACGGCAGGTCCCGGCCTTCGAGCTGCGCGCGCAGCAGGTCCTGATCCTCGGTGAGGTAGAGGATCCGCCCATTGAACTGCACCGTGCGCTCCGCCGTGGCGGTCGCCGGCGCGGGCTCCAGCGCCGCCGAGGACATCAGATCCGCTCCACGATCATCGCGATCCCCTGCCCGCCGCCGATGCACGCGCTCGCGCAGCCGAACCGCTTGCCGGACTCGGTCAGCTCACGCACGAGGGTGAGCAGCAGGCGCGCGCCGGTCGCGCCGAGCGGGTGTCCGAGCGCGATCGCGCCGCCGTTGACGTTCACCTTGTTGCGGTCGAGGCCGAGTTCCTTCTCGACCGCCAGGTACTGGGCGCTGAACGCCTCGTTGATCTCGAACAGGTCGATGTCGTCGAGCTTCAGTCCGGCGCGGTCGACGGCCTGGCGGATCGCGGACACCGGTCCGATGCCCATCATCGACGGCTCGACGCCGGTGATTCCCCACGAGCGGATCCGCGCCTTCGGCTGCAGCCCGAGCGCGCGCGCCTGGTCGGCGGTCCCCACGACCAGCATCGCGGCGCCGTCGACGATGCCCGACGCGTTGCCCGCGGTCACCGTGCCGTCCTTGCCGAACGCCGGCGGCAGCTTGGCGAGCGCCTCCAGCGAGGTCTCCGGCTTGATGTGGTCATCGGAGTCGACGACGACCTCCTTGCGCCCGACCTTGACCGTCACCGGCACGATCTCGGCGCGGAACTTCCCGGCCTTCACCGCCGCGGTGCCGAGCTGGTGCGAGCGCAGGGCGTACTCGTCCTGCGCCTGCCGGCTGATCTCCGCGCGGCGCGCGACGTTCTCCGCGGTCTGCGCCATGAACAGCCCGCACACGGGGTCCTTGAGCGCCTCGAACAGGAGGTCTTGCAGCGGCGGCGGGCTGCCGAACCGCACGCCGGCGCGCAACCCTGGCACGACGTGCGGCGCCTGGCTCATGTTCTCCATGCCCCCGGCGAGGCACAGGCTCGCCTCGCCCGCGAGCATCGCGTGGCAGGCCGACACCACCGCCTGGATGCCGCTGCCGCACAGCCGGTTGACGGTCAGCGCCGGCCGCTCGATCGGGACGCCGGCCTTGAGTCCGACGTGGCGCGCGCCGTAGATCGCGTCGTTGCTCGTCTGCAGGGCGTTGCCCACGAACACCTGGTCGACCTGATCCGGCCGCACGCCCGTGCGCTCCAGCGCCGCCTTGGCGGCGATCGCCCCGAGTTCGATGGCGGACAGGTCCTTGAACAGGCCGAACCCCGGGGTTCCGGCGTACTCGGCCATGGCGGTGCGGGCACCGCCGAGGATCACGATCTCGCGCTGCATCGGCGCAGTGTCGGCCGGCCGCGCGAGGCGGGCAAGCGGGAAGCCCCGCGCGCCGGATCAGTGCTCCAGGCCGCAGACCACGCTGCCCGCGAAGAACGGCCCGTTGCCGAACGGCGAGTTGAGGTCGGCGTGGTAGATGTAGGCTTCCGCCGCCGGGTTGGCCACGCTCAGCGCGGGCATGAGGCAGTCCTCGCCCTGCGACAGCACGATCGGCAGGAAGTTCGGCGCCTGCCCCGGGTCGGGCGACACCGCCTGCAGGAAGAGGTGGGTGGTGAGGAAGCCGGGGTGGAACGGGAAGGTCAGGTGGAACGGCGCCGAGGCGCCCGTCGACGACGTCGTGCCGATCGGGAGGGTGATCGTCGGCATCGCGTACACCGTGCCGCACAGGAACGGCACCTGCAGGTTGGAGTTGACGGAGTCGACGCTCAGGATCACCGGGACGTTCGCCGGGCCGTTGCTCACGTTCGCCTGCACGCGCCCGATCCGCGACCCCACGTGGTGGAAGATGGTAGTCGCCAGGGTGAACGCCAGCGTGCGCCCCGTGGCGACGCATCCGACGCCGAGGTTGGCGCCCGAGCTCCCCGTCCACAACGCCCCCGAGGCCGGCACACGGTCCGCGTTGTAGGTCCCGGTCGGCGCCATCGAGTCGTAGCTGACCTCCCAGATCAGGTGGTCGGTGCCGTTGTAGGTGAACGGCGTGTCGAACGGCAGGCGGTTGCTCCAGGGCTCGAGCGTGCCGTTCCCCGGGCCGATCCAGCTCGCGAGGTTCACCGGCTTGCGGACGAACACGACCGAGCTGCCCGCGGAGAAGTTCGCGGCGAAGTCCGGAGTGAACAGGTCGCGGTGGCCGTGGCCCATCTTGAACTCGATGTTCGCGGTGCGCGCGGCCGCGGTCGGCGTCGTCGACGTGCTCTCATCGCGCCGGAAGTTGGCGGCGGCGATGTTGACCAGCGGCGTACCGACCAGCGACGTGTGGATCTCCTGGTAGCGGAACGACCCGACGGGCGTCATCGTGCCGGAGAAGGGATAGGTCACCGAGGAAGTCCCCCGGGCCGTCTCGAACCCGGCGGGCGTCGTGGTGATGGTCTGCGCGGCAACGGCGCCGGCGGACACGAGCAAGGCAAGAGTGGTTCGCATGGTGGTGAGAACCGGGGCAGGCTCCCCGGATGTGTGGTCGCAGAGCCTAGCCGGGCGCGAAGCGAGCGCGCGAGAGCGCGGCGTCGTGATGAGCAGGCGATGCGCTCGGCCGAGAAAGCGTGCGGCGCACCGCCCTTCCGTTGCACATGGGCTGCGCCGCGACCGTGCCGCGAGTGCGAACGAGCAAGCTGCCGACGGCCGCGGAGCAGGGCCAGCGGGGAAGGGCATTCAGGAGGCACGGCTGAACCGGTCGCACGCGTGCTGTGCCGGAAGCGGCGACGAGCGTTCTCCCGGTTCGAGTCGGGCACGCGCTGCGCGGTGCAATCTCGAGCGCGGGGATCCAGCGGCAGCCGACGCCCGCGGAGAACCGCTCCTCTTGCCGGGTGACGACCGCGGCGGGGAGCACGTCGAACGCGTCACGCAGCACCTGCTTCTGCAACGTCCAGGGACGCATCGTCTTGCTCTCCGGTTCGAGGCGCATGGCCACGTCGAGGACGCTGTTGCGCAGCGGTCGCGCAGCGCAACGCTCGACCAAGTGCTCGACAAGTCGGGCCCGCGATGTCGCTGCGGGCGACAGCTTCAGCGCCTCGTCGCACAGCGCGGCCTGGATCCGAGTTCAGCTCGAGGATCGGCGAGGGTCGAGCATGCGGCGGCCGAGGCTGCCAAGCGTCCGTCCGCTGCTCGGTCGTTCGTGCGCGGGGCAACGCGAGGGCGCGCTGGCCGCGCGCCGACCGTTCAGGTCGACTCGGCGCGCCCGGTCGGACCGCCCTCGCGCAGCGCCGCGAGCCACAGGCTCGCGCCGGCGGGCTGGCGCGGCAGCGTGCGCAGAACCTCCTGCACCTCGGTCATGCGCACGAACGGGGCCGGACCGAACAGGCGGATGCGCGCCCGTGCGCGCGGGTCGCTCAGGGTCGTGAACGCCTCGTCGATGCGCGCGAGCGCGGCGGCATCGCCTTCGTGTGCGGCGCGCTGCGCCCGGTGCGCGGCGGCGATCGCCTCGGCGCCGGCGCCCGGCTCCAGCCCGAGCACGGTCCACGGGTCGGCGCTCACGGCGCGCTACCCTCCGCCGCCTCGCCGGTGCGGGGCGGATGGCGCCGGAACGACGGGCGCGCGTGCGTCGCCACCGCCTTGCGCGTGCCCCGCTCCAGCTTGCGTTCCTCGGCGAGGATGTCGGCCGCGGTCTCGCCGTCGACGTCGCGCGACAGCGGCCGGCGCAGCGCGTCGACCATCCGCCGCGTCTCCACGTCGCCGTCGCGGATCGCGAACCACTTCGCCGCGGCGAGCAGGTCCTCGCCCGCGTCGATCTCGTCGTGCACGCGTTCGACGGCGCGACCGCGGTGGAAGAGGAAGCGCGCGAGGCGCGGCCCGTCGCGCAGCAGTCCTCGTCCGCTCGCGAGCAGCACGAGGTCGTAGTCCTCGCGCTCCTCGCCGAGCCGGCAGAGGGCATTGCGGTCCTCGTCGTCGTCCGGCATGTCGGAAGGCGAGCCGCGCCCCTCGGGCAGGTCGATGTCGGGGTCCGCCTCCAGCGCCTCGGCCAGCCGGGCGAGCCACGCCGCGCGCGCGAACCGCTGGCGCACGCTGCGCCACTCGGGCTCGTCGCCTTCCTCCCCGCTCGCGGCGGCCTCCGGGCCCAGCAGTTCTTCGCGCACGAAGTCGATCGCGACCTGCGCGCGCTCGGCGTCGCCGATCGCGGCCACCGCCGCGGCGGGCTCATCGCCGGCCGCGACCACGGCCGCCGCCGCGAGCAGCGCGCGCGGCACGGGGCCCTGTGCCGCCGGATCGGACTTCAGCTCGTCGAGCATCAGGCGGCACACCGAGACCTCGCCGTCGCGCGCCGGCTGGCGCAGCTCGTCGAAGCGCAGCGCAAAGCGCAGGCTGAGGACCCGCGGGTCGCTCGGAGCGCGCTCGGTGGCACGCTGCAGGCACTCCTGCGCGTGCGGGACGTCGCCCCGACGGCGCGCCTCGGCGCCGAGCAGCACCCAGGGCTCGGAGTCCTCGGGCACCGCGCGGATCCAGGCGTCGAGCAGCGCGCGCCGCGCGTCGACCTCGTCCTCGTCGGTCAAGCGCACCGCGAGCCAGAACCGGTCGGCGATCGGGTCGAGCGCGATCGCGTGCTCGAGGAACTGGCGCGCATCGCGGAACCAGGGCTGCACGCCGGTGTGGTCGCGCAGGCGCGCCAGCGCGTCGCCGATCAGGTAGGCGGCGGTCACCGCCCGATCCTGGTCCTCCGACAGCGACTCCTCGTCGAGCACCGGCTCCAGGGCCGCATCCAGCATCTCGCGATCGCCGAGCGCGTCGGCCACGTCGGCGCCGATCCGGTCGGCGATCGCCTCCCCCGCCGGCATCGCGATCCCGGTCAGGTGCGTGAGCAGCTCGGCCAGCTCCACCGGCGACAGGCGCCGCAGTTCGTCGCTCTTCAGGGGCATGAGCCACGTCAGCCACGCGGTGATCCCGACGATCGGGTCCTCCTCGGCGTCGAGGTCGGCGGTCAAGCGGGTCCATTCCGCGTGGCCGAACAGCTCGACTCCGAGCTTGCGGTCCAGCTCGTCGACGAGCGGGTCGTAGTCGGGCAGCCCGCGCAGGGTCCACACCAAGCGCGCCGCGGCGCGCGGGCGGTGCGCGGCGAGCCCGACCAGGACGGTGCGCGCCGCTTCACGGCGCACGCGCGCCTCCGCGTCGCCGGCGAGGATCGCCGCCGGCCGGTACAGGACCGACGCCCCCGCGGTGAGCCGCGCAGCGAGGCTGCGCACCGCGGGCAGGTCGTCGCGCAGCGGGCGGGCGCCCATCAGGTCGAGCAGGATGCGCTTGCCGCGCGCGATGCCGGCGTCGTCCGGCACCGCGGCCAGCTCGGCGCGCGCCGCCGCGTCGTCGTGCCGGTGGAAGGCGTCGAGCGCGCGCACGAACGCCTGCCACGGCCGGAGCGGCGCGGGCAACTCCTCGCGCAGGACGGACCGGCT
>DATGPD010000395.1:0-12150 GCA_035305285.1 Planctomycetota bacterium | reverse complement strand
ACGAGTGCAGCAGCGCGACGGCGGCGTCGCGCGGTGCGTCCAGCAAGCGCGCGAGCGGGTTCACGTCCGGGGCCGGCCGGTGCCTGGGTGAATCGCGCCGCGGGTCGCGAGTAACGTCGCGCCCGCCATGGACATCGTCATACGGCGCAGGCCCGTCTCGATCCCCGTACTCCCCGTCGCCGCGGCGGTCGTCGTCGCGGTCGGCGCGGCCACCACCATGCGCGTCGGATACATCCAGGGGAGCGAGGTGGGCGTGCTGATCAACAACGTCACGGGCAGCATCGAAGTGCGCACCGAACCCGGTGCGCTGGTCTACAACGGCCTGATCACCGACTTCTGGGCCGTCGACAACAGCCTGCAGACCATCAAGATGGTCGATGCCGAAGGCGTGAACATCAAGACCATGGACGGCGCCGACGTCACCCTCGACGTCGAGATCAACTACCGCCTGCTGCAGGACGCCGACGTGTTGCGCGAGAAGGTGGTGCCCGAATGCGGCGTCGGCCCTGCCGAGATGGAGACCGCCCACGTCGACGAGCGCGGCCGGCGGACGCACCGGATCGAAGTCGTCGAGGCCTACAAGACCAAGTGGATGCACGACTTCGCGCGCTCGATCATCCGCTACAAGTTCGGTGAGCTGAAGACCGACCAGATGTACGACGCCGGCGAGCGCGCGAAGAAGGCGCTGGAGGCGGTCGCGGAGTTCAACCGGCTGCTCAACCCACACGGCATCGAGGTCAGCCAGGTCATCCCCGACAAGTTCCACTTCTACGCCGAGTACGAGGAGAAGATCGCGGAGAAGAAGGCCGCCGACCAGGAAGCGCAGAGCCAGCGGGAGAAGGCGCGCGCCGCGCTCGAGGACCAGGCGCGGCAGGAAGCCGAGGCGCACGCGCAGGCGACCGTCGAGATCGAGCAGGCCAAGGGTGAGCTGCGCAAGGGTCTGCTCGCCGCCGAGGCCGAGGCGAACCAGATCGTGGTCGCCGCGGAGGCGTACCTCTACGAGACGAAGACCCGTGCCGACGCCGAGCTGATCGCCGCGAAGAACAGGGCGCAGTCGCTGCTCGCGCAGGCCGAGGCGGCGGCGCAGGGCATCCGCCAGCTCGCCGCCGCGCTGTCGGGCGAGGGCGGCCGCAACCTGGTGAAGCTCGCGTACGCGCGCGCGCTCGCCGAGGCTTCGATCCACGGGCTGCCGTACGCAACCGACCCGGTCGTGCAGAAGGTCGAGGTCGGCGGCGCCGCGGCGGTGAAGGGAGGCAGCAAGTGAACAAGCTCGATCTGGTCAGCATCGCCGTGCTCGGCATCGCCGGGCTCGGCCTCGCGTTCCGCTCGCTGACGATCAAGATCCGCCCGGGCGAGACCGGCGTGCTCAACGCGATGTGGACCCAGGGCCTGGTGCACCGGGACTTCGGACCCGGCTACCACTGGGACATTGGCCCCATGCACCGCTGGGAGCGGTTCGACACCACGGTGCAGACCCTCAACATGAGCACCGGCGACAAGCGCGAAGGTCCGCTCGAGGTGAAGAGCTCGGACGGCGCGACCGTGACGCTCGACGTCACCGTGAAGTACCGGATCAAGCCGGGCCGCGCCTGGCACGTGTTCCAGGTCAACGGCCCCGGCGACGCGTACAAGCTCAAGGTGCGCAACGAGGCGCGCAACGTGCTGCGCACGGAGCTGGGCGGCCTGCGCACCGAGGAGTTCTACGACCCGCGCGTCCGGCAGAGCCGCGCCGAGCAGATGGAGCGCGCGCTGTCCGAGCGCCTGGCGCTGCTCGACGTCGACCTGATCAAGATCCTCATCCGCGACCTCAAGTTCGACGCGGCGTTCGAGGCGCGCATCCGCGACAAGACCCTCGCGCAGCAGGACGTCGAGCTGAACCAGGCCAAGACCGAGACCGCCAAGGAGCGCGGCAAGACCAACGAGATCATCGCCCAGACCCGGGCGAAGGTCGTGGTCATCGACCAGGAGAAGGAGAAGGCGCTGGCTGCGATGCGCGCGGCGAACGACAAGGCGATCGCGCAGCTGCGTGCCGACGCGCGCAAGAAGGAACTGGAGATCAAGTCCGCTGCCGATCTCTACGCGGCACAGATGCGCGCCCAGGGCGAGCTGGAGCTGCGCCGCGCGGAAGCGGAAGGCGAGCGCCTGCGCCGGGAGGCACTCGCGGTCCCCGGTGCCGACGTCTACGTCGGTCTGGAGCTGGCGCGCAGCCTCAAGCTCGGCGAGCTGGCGGTGTCGACCCAGGTCTTCGACCCGCTCGACATCGAGGCGGTCGTCCGCCGGCTGGTGCAGTAGCCGCGCTCCTTCGCGCGCGGGTCGCGGTCAGCCGCCGGTGCGCAGCCAGCTCGGCTTGCGCTTCTCCAGGAAGGCGCGCAGGCCCTCGCGCATCTCGTCGGTCGCGCTGATGACCCCGAACAGGTCGGCTTCGAGCGCCAACCCCTGCTCCAGCGTCCCGGCGTAGCCGCGCCGC
Source organism: Planctomycetota bacterium (assembly GCA_035305285.1). Classification (GTDB taxonomy): domain Bacteria; phylum Planctomycetota; class UBA1135; order UBA1135; family UBA2386; genus DATGPD01. The sequence continues at coordinate 9,683 of DATGPD010000395.1, read as the reverse complement.
GCGGCCTCCTTCGCCAGTGCGACCGCGGTCGGTCCCTTGGCGAGGATCTTGTTCGCGATCGCGCGCACGCTCGCGAGCAGCTCGGCGGCGGGGAACACCTTGTTGACCAGCCCGATGCGCATCGCCTCTTCGGCGCCGATGTGCTCGCCGGTGAGGATCAGCTCGAGCGCGAGGCCCATGCCGATGAGCCGCGGCAGCCGCTGGGTGCCGCCGTAGCCCGGGATGATGCCGAGCCCGACCTCGGGGAGGCCGAGCTTCGCGCTGTGCGCCGCGAACCGCATGTCGCAGGCGAGCGCCAGCTCCAGTCCGCCGCCGAGCGCGAAGCCGTTGATCGCCGCGAGGTACGGCTTGCGGCTGCGCTCGATCGCCAGGGTCAGCGCCTGGCCGGCGGCGGCGTTGGCGCGCCCCTGCGCCACGGTCTGGTCGGCGAGCATGCCGATGTCGGCGCCCGCGACGAACGCCTTCTCGCCCGCGCCGGTGAGGATCACCACGCCGACGCCGTCGTCGCGGTCCAGCTCGGCGACCGCGTCGCCCAGCTCGGCGATCGTGCGCGCGTCCAGCGCGTTGAGCTTGTCCGGCCGGTTGACGGTCAGCGTCGCGATGCCGGCCTCATGCGCGACCAGCACGTTCCGGCGGTCGCTCATGGCGCGGGAGCCTCGGCCGGCACTTCGTAGATCCGCACGGTCTTGAGGCCGACGCGCTGCTTCGGCTGGCTGCGCTCGCCGTTGGGCGAGAACACGCACTCGACCGACGCGATCGCGTCGACGACGTCGAGCCCCTCGGTCACCTCGCCGAACGCGGTGTAGTTGCGGTCGAGGTGCTCGGCGTGGTCGGCGTGCACGATGAAGAACTGGCTGCCGGCCGAGTTCGGGTCGGCGCTGCGCGCCATCGACAGCACGCCGCGCTTGTGCGGCTTGTCGTTGAACTCGGCCTGCACGCGGTGTCCCGGCCCACCGGTGCCGGGGATGCCCTTGGCGCCCGGCTTCGTGTTGGGGCAACCGCCCTGGATCATGAAGTTGCGGATCACCCGGTGGAACGCGGTGTCGTCGTAGAACCCCTGCAGCGCGAGCGAGCAGAAGTTGCGCACGTGCGCGGGTGCGACATCGGGATAGAAGCGCACCTTGAGGGTGCCCTTGTCGGTCTCGAGCGCGGCTTCGAGGCGGGAGAGGTCGACGGTGTCGAGGTCGATGGTCATGGTGCTGCCTTCGGTTTCTCGGCGATCACTTCCCCTTGAGGACCGGGAGGACGATCGCGGCGTGCAGGTGGACCGGCTCGACCGGCATCGAGGGTTCACCGGACTCGTTCGGACGGACCCGCACTTCGGCGATGCGATCGAGCGTGTCGAACCCCGACTCGAGGATGCCGAACGCCGAGTACTGCCCGTCGAGGTGCGGCGCCTTGCCGTGCATGATGAAGAACTGCGAGCCGGCGCTGTCCGGGTGGCTGGAACGCGCCATCGACAGCACGCCGCGCTCGTGCTTCACGTCGTTGAACTCGGCCTTCAGCGTGTAGCCGGGGTTGCCGGTGCCCGGGATCCCCGTGGCACCTTCCTTGGTGTTCGGGCAGCCGCCCTGCAGCATGAAGCCCTTGACCACGCGGTGGAACCGCGTGCCGTCGTAGAACCGCTCCTTGGCCAGCTTAACGAAGTTGGCCACGTGCTTCGGCGCCTTGTCGGGGAAGAAGCGCACGACCATCTGCCCGTAGTTGGTCAGCAGCAGCACCTTCGTCTTGCCGAGGTCGAGGTCCTCGACCGCGATCTGCGACACGTCGGGGGCGACCTTGACGACCGTGGTCGCGCTCGGGATGTCCTTCCACGACAGCGTGACGTCGACCAGGTCGGTGACCGGCGGCAACGACAGCCGGGCGGCCGGCACGGTCAGCGTGCGCCGCACCGTCGTGCCGGCCGTCAGCGCGACCGTCCCGGGCTTGGGCTCCTCGATGCGCGGGCCGGCGCTGTCGCCGACCTTGCTCTCGAGTTGCAGCCCGCTCAGCAGCGTCGCCGGCACCTCCGCGTCGGCGCGGACGTCGACGGTCAGGGTGAGGCGGATGTCGCTGCCCGAGGGAACGACGCGCGCAGCGGGTTCGAGGCGGACCTCGAACCCCTGCGCGGGGACGATCGGTGCGGCCGCGGCCGCGGCCAGGACAAGGCGGAGGACGGCGTTCATGCGGCGGGAAAACCGCGCGTTGTAGCGCTTGCCGCCGGCCGGCGGAAGGCCGGCCGCGCCGTCCCGCGGCTCACTGGATCTCGAAGCGCACGACCGGCACCGAGTCGGTCGTGTTGTTGCCGGTCGGCGAGTTCACGTTGGAGAGGTCCCACACGTACTGCGCGTCCGGCACGATGACCTCAGGGCCGATGAAGATCCGGCGCGCGGCCGTGGTCTCGAGGCCGAGCGGGTTGGTCGCCGACGGCTGCACGGTGTAGATCCACTGCCACGCGGTGTTGAACCGGGCGGCCGCACCGAGCGGGATGCTGACCGTCGCGGCGCCGCCGGCGTCGACCGGGGTCGGCAGGAACAGCAGCGGATTGACCAGCACGTCGCAGCCGGAGCCGCCGCCGACCGCGCCGAGGTCGAACGGCAGCGGGATGCCGGGGAGCAGCTCGGTCATGTCGGCGGACGGCAGCAGCCAGGCCACGCCGTTCGGGCTGGCGTTGGTGAGCGTGAGGTTGATCGTCGAGCCGGCGACGTACGAGCCGCCCGTCGACGTCGAGTTGATCGTGCCGGTACCGCACCCGCGGCCCATGGTCGTCGCCATCCCGCTGGTCGACGCGAAGCCGCGGTCGGTACTCCACGACGCGCCGGCCGACCGGCCGAACACCAGCAGGTCGATGTTGAGGTTGGTGTTGGAGTTCGTCCCGAACACAAACGGCGTCGAGAACGGGATCATCGCGAACAGGCCCGCGGAGCGATTCGCCGGCATCGCCGGGATGTTGACGTTCTGCCGCGGCACCACGACGACCTCGTCGGAACCGATGTTGGCCGCGAAGGTCGAGGACAGCGCGCCGGGCGCGCTCGCCGTGCTCGACGCACGCACCTCGAGGTCGGCGGTGAACGCCGCGCGGTCGGCGGTGGCACCGGCCGCGCGCAGGCCGACGGCGAGGACGGTCGTGTTCAGCGGGAACGGCTGCGCGAACACCATCTGGGTGCGCGTCGAGTTGCCGCCGAGGGCCGCCGAGCTGCCGCGCCCGTACACGGTCGCGTACTCGGGCGGAAGGACCAGACTGGTCTGCGCCTGGACGACGGCGCACAGCGAAAGGGCCGAAAGGAAGAGAGAAGTCTTGTGCATCACGATTCGTGGGAGTGAAGACAGGCGGGAAACGGCACAGCGTACCCGGCGCGTCGGACCGCGGGCCGTGCACTTTCCGCACAGCGCCGCGCGCGCGCCCGGAGGAGCCGCAAGTGCCGCTGCGACCGAGACGACGCGGAAGTCCCCGCCGCACGGATCGCCACGGATCCCGCGCGCCGTTCCGCGCCCACGCCTCGTCCCGACCCGCGACGCGCGCAGCGGACGTGCCCCGGCGCGCGGAGGTCAGCGCTCGAACGCCACCGCCATCCCCATCCCGCCGCTCATGCACAGCGTCGCGAGACCCGTCCGGCAGCCGCGCCGGACCATCTCGTGCAGGAGGGTGACGACGATGCGCGCGCCGGTCGCGCCGATCGGGTGGCCGAGCGCGATGGCGCCGCCGTTCACGTTGACGCGCTCCATGTCGAGCTTCAGGTCGCGGTCGCAGGCGATCACCTGCGCCGCGAACGCCTCGTTCAGCTCGATCAGCTCGAAGTCGCGCAGCTCGCGGCCGGTGCGCGCGCACAGCGCGCGCACCGCGGGGACCGGGCCGATGCCCATGATCCGCGGCGGTACGCCGGCGGTCGCCGACGGGCCGAGCCAGGCGAGCGGCTCCTTCCCACGCCGCTCGATCTCGCGTTCGGTCATCAGCACGAGGGCCGCGGCGCCGTCGGTGATCCCCGACGAGTTACCCGCGTGCACCGTGCCGTCCTTCGGCCGGAACACCGGCGGCAGCTTGGCGAGCGCCTCCAGGGTCACTCCGGCGCGGACGTGCTCGTCGGTGTCGACGACCTGCTGGTCGCCGCGCCGCCCCCGAATCGTGATCGGCTCGATCTCGGCGGCGAACCGCCCCTCGCGCTGCGCGGCCTCGGCGCGCTGGTGCGAGCGCAGCGCGTACGCGTCCTGCTCGGCGCGCGAAATGCCGTAGTCGTCCGCGAGGTACTCCGCGGTCATCCCCATCGGCTCGCCGAGGATGCCGCAGGTGAAGCCGTCCTGATAGTTGCCGTCGAGCACCTCGGCGTGCCCCAGCCGGTAGCCCTGGCGCATGCGCGACAGGAGGAACGGGATGTTGGTCATGCTCTCCATCCCGCCGGCGACGACGACCGAACGCCCATCGAGCAGCAGGGCCGCGCGGGCGAGGTCGAGGGCCTTCAAGCTCGACCCGCACGCCTTGTTGACCGTCATCGCGACCGTCGCATCGGGGCATCCGGCGCGCAGGGCGACCTGCCGGGCCGGGTTCGGTCCCGAACCGAGCTGCCGGGCGTGTCCGAAGATGACCTCCTCGACCTCGGCCGGCTGGACCCCGGCGCGGGCGATCGCGGCGCGCAGGGCGGCCGTGCCCAGCTCGACTGCCGACAAACCGGACAGGGCGCCGAGGAACTTGCCGATCGGCGTGCGGACCGCGGCGACGACACCGACGCGTTGCATCCCGGGCACCATACGGCGGCGCCGGCGGGTGTCGACCGTGCGGCCGGGCGGGTCGCCCTGCCGATATACGGGCCATGCGTACGGAGAGGCGCCGCATGATCCGGCTCGACGGTGGTCCGCGCGCGCGGCGGCACCGCTCGCGCGCGGAGGTCGAGCGCGACAGCGCCTTGCCGTCGGGACTGTTCGATTGCCAGGAGCCGATGGTCGAGGCCGCCCTGATCGACGCGGCGGCGAGCGTCTTCCTGCAGAAGCTCGGCCACCCCCCGGTGCCGGATCCCGACGAGCCCGACGTGCTGCCGTGGCAGGAGACGGTCGACGAGGCGGCGGTCGCCTCGTGCCTCGAGGTGTTCGCCGGGCTCGGCGACGAGCCGGTGCCCGACCTGATGGCCGGCCTCGAAGACGAGCGCATCTGGGTGCTGATCGACCTCGCGCGGCACGGCACCGGGGTCACGCGGCAGCGCGCGACCTACGAAGTGCGCGAGCTCCTGCGCGGACTCGCCGCGCGCAGCGGCGAGAAGCGCGCCCTCCTGCGCGACCTCGCCACGCAGCTCGCCGCCATCGTCGGCGGCGGCGCCGCCCCCGTCCTGTTCCGCGCCCTGCTCCTGGAGGCGCGCACCGCCCTGCGCTGCGCGTCCCCGGCGGGCGGCGGCGGCGAGGAGCCGCCGTGGTGAACGGCGCGCCGAGTGTCCGCGCGCTGCACCTCGTCGACCGGTTCGTCCACGAGCTGGTCGTCGCCCTGCTCAACCACGGCATGCACCCGCCCGGCAGCCAGCTCGTGCGGGACGGCCTGCGCGACGTCACCGCGACACTGCGCGAGCTGCTCACCGAAGCCAGGGTCGACGGGCTGGCGCTCGAGATCCAGGGCGAGCTGCTGCGTGCGTTCGGGCGCGACCTGATTGCCGCGAGCCTGCAGGCCGGCCTGTTGACCGGCCTGTGCGCGCGCAGCGGGGTACGCAGCCTGACGTTCGCCCGCGGCCTGGAGCCCGCCGAGTTCGGACGCTTCCTCGCTGCCCTGTTCGAGTGCGGCACGCCCGGGGCCGACCTGCCGCGCGCGCTCGCGGCGCACGGCGTCCGGCACGTGACCGCGGAGGTCGAACCCGGCACGCAGGCACGGGCCGGGAACACGCCGCGCGGGCTGCGCGGCTACCGCGAGCTGACCTCGTTCCTGCACGACAACCACATCGCGGCGTTCCGCGGGGAAGACCTCGAGGTCGACCGCGCGCAGGGGGTCGTCGAGCAGGCGATCGACCACATCGAGCGCGAGCCGAGCGCCCTGCTGACGCTCGCCTCCTACGACGACATCGACTCGTTCACCGTCGGGCACTCGGTGCGGGTCGCGCTGCTCGCCCTGCACGTCGCGCGCGCGGCGGGCGTGGCCCAGGGTGACCTGGTCGCGATCGGCACCGCCGCCCTGCTGCACGACATCGGCAAGTCGCGCGTGCCGCAGGAGATCCTGTTCAAGCGCGGCCGGCTCGACCCGGACGAGTGGCGCCTCATGGCACAGCACCCGCGGCTCGGCGCCGAGATCCTGCTGGAGCAGCGCAACCTCGACCCGCGGGCGATCGGCGCGGCGTTCTGCCACCACATGAGCCCGGACGGCGGCGGCTACCCGGTCCCGACGCTGCGCTTCGCCCCGAGCGAGGTCAGCAAGCTCGTCCGGGTGTGCGACGTGTTCGAGGCGCTGACCGCGGCGCGGCCGTACAAGCGCGCGCTGACCCCGGTGCAGGCGTACGCGGTGATGTTCGCCAGCGCGCACGACTTCGACCCGACCTGGCTGCGGTTCTTCGCGCGGACGATCGGGCTCTACCCCCTCGGTACCCGGGTGCAGCTCAGCACCGGCGCCGAGGCGTGCGTGGTCGCGCACGGACCCGACCCGCAGCGTCCGGTGGTGCGCGTGGCCCAGGGCGGGCCCGGCCAGGTGCCGCTCGCCGGCACCAACCTCACCATCGGCGACCTGGTCGACGGCGAGCCGGTGCGCATCGCCGCCGTCCTCGGCGCCGGCGCGGAACGCACCGAGGTCGCCGAGGTGCTGCGCTCGCTGCACTGCGGCGGTGGAACGCGGGCCGGCCACTGCTAACGTGCGCGGATGGCGCAGGCACGGGGTCTCCCCGTCAAGGCGTTCGGACTCTTCCTCGCGGCGGCAGCGGTGGGCGCGCTCGGCGGACTGCTCAGCGCGTTCTTCCAGCGGTTGCTGCTCGCCCTGCAGGCCCTCGCGATGGGGTCGGACGGCAAGCTCAACGACGTCGTCCCCACCTTGCGCGTCGAGGAGCGCCTGCTGGTGCCGACGATCGGAGGTCTGCTCGCCGCGCTCCTCCTGCGGTTGATCCGCGACCAGCGCGGGCCGTTCGGGATCACCGACATCATCGAGCTGATCGCGACGCGCAAGGGCACGATCCGGCCGCTGCACTCGCTCGTGCAGATCGTGTCCTCGGCGTGCTCGATCGCCACGGGCGCGAGCATCGGTAAAGAGGCGGCGAACTCGCAGCTCGCCGCCACCGGCGCGGCGATCCTCAACCGCCTGTTCCGCGCCGACAGTCGCACCCGCGCCGTGGTGCTCGGCTGTGCGGTCGCCGCCGGGATGGCGTGCGCCTACAACGCGCCGATCTCCGGCGCGCTGTTCGTCATGGAGGTCGTCCTCGGCAACTTCGCCATGGACATCTTCGCGCCGATCGTCGTGTCGTCGGTCTGCGCCATCCTGGTCAACCGCGAGTTCATCGACGACTGGGTCCTGCTCTCGCCGCAGCACGCGGTGAAGCTCGGCGACCCGCGCCTCGTGCTCTCCGCGATCCTGCTCGGCGCGGTGTGCGGCCTGGGCTCGATCGCCTTCCAGCGCGCGCTGGAGTTCGGCGCCGACGTGTTCCGCCGGACCCGGCTGCCGCTGCTCGTGACCCTGCCGGCCGGCGGCCTGCTGATCGGTGCGATCGGCGTGTGGCGCCCCGAGGTCTGGGGCAACGGCCTCGGCGTGCTGGAGATGCTGACCAAGCCGGTGTCGATGGTCGCCGCCGCGGCCGCTGCGGTGATGGTGCTGAAGGTCGTGGCGACCGCGATCTCGACCGGCTCGGGCGGGCTCGGCGGCGTGTTCACGCCGAACCTCGTGGTCGGCGCGGCACTCGGGTCGGTGTTCGGTTCGCTGATGCACGCGGTGTGGCCCGAGGCCGGCGACCACCGCGTGGCCTTCGCCCTGGTCGGCATGGCCGGGCTGTGCTCGGCCACGTCGCACGCGCCGATCACCGCCGTGCTGCTCGTGTTCGAGATGACGCGCGACTACGACCTGATGCTGCCGCTGATGTTGTGCAGCATCATCGGCAGCATCACCGCGCGCCTCCTGTCGCGCGAGTCGATCTACACCGCGCGCCTGCGCGCGCGCGGACACACCGAGGTCACCGGCGGCATCGAGGAGCTGACCCTCAACCAGACCTGGGTGCGCGACCTGCTGCGGCGCGACGCGGTGCACGTGCGCGACACCGACACCTTCGATCAGGTGCTGGAGAAGTTCACCGGCGCGCGCCGCGACTCGGTGTTCGTGGTCGACGAGCAGGGCCGCCTGCTCGGCCACGTCCACATCCACGACGTGAAGTTCTACGTCAACGACCCGACGCTGGAGTCGCTGGTGATCGCCGGCGACCTGTCGCGGCCGACGCCGATGGTCACGCCCGACGAGTCGCTCGCGCAGGTGCTGCCGCGCTTCGACGACCCCGATCTGGACGAGCTGGCGGTGGTCGACAACTACGACAACCGCCGCCTGCTCGGGCGCGTGACCCGGCGCGACATCATCGCGTGCCTGAGCGACGAGGTGCTGCGCACTCGCCAGCTGCGCGCCAAGCTGCGCACCGGCGGCCGGCAAGGTGCGACCTACCTGGAGCTGCCGCCCGACTGTGAGATCGGCCGGATCAAGGTCGGTGCCGAGCTGCACGGCCGCGTGCTCGACTCGCTGGAGCTGGAAGGCATGGGCGTGATCGCGCTCGTCATCGTGCGCACCCTGCCGGACGGCACCGAGACGCGCGCGATCGCGACCCCGAGCACGGTGCTGGAGACCGGCGACGAGCTGATCGTGCTCGGCGCGAGCGCGCAGATCGCGGCGTTCGGCCGCAACGGCGAGCCGGCGACGAAGTAGGAGGGCTCGCGGCGACCGGCAGTCGGTTCGCCGTCGGCTGCGGAAGGGGGCGCGACCGGGCCACGCGCCCCTTACATCGTGCCGCGGTTGCTCATCGTGCGCGTGAACACGAGCGCGCTGCGGTTGCCGTCGAACAGGCGGCTGGTCACCACGAGGCGCACGAGGATCATCCGGCCCGAGGCATTGCCGTCGACCTTGACCTCGAAGCCGCCCGGGAACCCGCCGCCGGCGATCGCGAACGCCGGTACCGGGATGCTCGACAGCGTGCCGTTCTGTGCGAGCGCCATGCGCGACGGGGTGAACATCGCCGGGCGCACCTGGTCGGGCTCGCCCGGGACGCGCGTGCCGGGGGTGAACGCGGACAGGCTGCCGCTCGGGTTGATCACGCGCAGCCCGGTCGCGATCGGCCGTCCAGGCTCCCACGCGATGCTCACGCCTTCGTCGTAGAGCGCCTGACCCAGCAGCGTCCGCTTCACCGGATCGGTCACGCGCTCGATGTCGTTCAAGCGCGCGATCTTCACGCTCACCCAGCGCGCGAGATCGACCGTCTGGTTCGGCCCGTGCACCGGGATGTAGACGACGAACCGGTAGGTCTGCACGCTCGCGAGCTGGCTGCGGTCACCGCTCAGGTCGGCGAGCACCGGGTCGCCGGCCTTGGCGACGAACAGGTAGTTGCCGGTGGTCGCCGCGCCCGGCACGTCGCGCTCGAAGTAGCCGAGTTCGCTGCACCCCGGCGGCTTCGGGTGGAACGGCTGGACGCCGAGGTCGCACTTCGCGAGGTATTCGTTCGCGAACGAGTTCGACGTGAACACGTGCGCGGCGAGGGCCGCGTCCTCCGACACCTGCCAGATCACCCGGT
>DATGPD010000394.1:0-3761 GCA_035305285.1 Planctomycetota bacterium | reverse complement strand
CTTCATTGTCCGCCCGGGGACGGGCGGGCAGCGGAAGGCGGGGCCGGCCGGAGGTTCCGCTGCCGGCGCCTCGCGCCCGGGCCCGGTCCACCCGGACCCACGAACGTCCTCGGGAAGCCGGGCCGGTCCGGTCACGGCGGCCGCCGGGCCGCGGGCTGGAGTCGGCCTCGGGGCGCGCTGCCACGGCCTCAGCCCGCCGGCCGCAGGAACGCGAGCGCGCGCGCCTTCGCCTCGGCCGCCGGCACCTCGGTCCGCGTGGCGTCCTTGCGCAGGCCGAACTCGACCACGCCCTCGGCGGAGCGGCGGCCGACGACGATCTGCACCGGGAAGCCGAGCAGGTCGAGGTCCTTGAACTTGGGGCCGGGGCGCAGGTCGCGGTCGTCGACCACGGCGTCGATCCCGGCGGCGCGCAGATCGCTGCACAGCGACTCGGCGAGCGCGGTCTGCTCCGGCTTCTTGCTGTCCATGATCGCGACGACCGCCTCGAACGGCGCGATCGGCGCGGGCCACACGATCCCGCGCTCGTCGTGGCTCTGCTCGATCGCCGCGGCTGCGATCCGGCTCACCCCGATCCCGTAGCACCCCATGACGAACGGCTTGTTCTTGCCGTCCTGGTCGGTGAAGTGCGCGCCCATCGCGGCCGAGTACTTGCTGCCGAGCTTGAAGATGTGGCCGACCTCGATGCCGCGCGCGCCCTCCAGCGCGGTACCGCAGCGCGGGCAGCCCTCGCCGACCTTGGCGAGGCGCAGGTCGTGGAACTCCGGCATGCGCGCGTCGCGGCCGAGGTTGACGTTGAGGCAGTGGTAGCCGGTCTCGTTGCAACCGGTGAGCAGGTTGGTCTGGCCCTGCAAGGCCGCGTCGGCGAGCAGGCGCACGCGGTCGGACAGCCCGACCGGGCCGGCAAACCCGACCTCGGCGCCGGTCGCCGCGCGCACGTCCTCCTCGCCGGCGAGCTTGACCGCGAGCGCACCGAGCACGTTGCCGAGCTTGACCTCGTTGATCTCGTGGTCGCCGCGCGCCATCACCGCGACGACTTCCTCGCGGTCGGCCCACACCGCCTTGTAGAGGACGGTCTTCGCCATGCGCGCCGGCTGCCAGCCGGGGAAGAACGCGACGAGCTGTTCGACGGTGCGCACGTCGGGCGTCGCGTGCTTCTCCAGCGGCAGCGGCGCGCCCGGGTCGGGCGGGGCGACGACCTCGGATTCGGCCTTCTCGACGTTCGCCGCATAAGCACATGAGGGGCAGTGCAGCAGCGCATCCTCGCCGGTCGCCGCGACCACGTGGAACTCCTGGCTGCCGCTGCCGCCGATCGCGCCGGGGTCGGCGTCGACCACGGTGAACTGCAGGCCGCAGCGCGTGAAGATCCGGCGGTACGCCTGCGCCATCTTCTCGTAGGCGACATCGAGCCCGCGCTGGTCGACGTCGAACGAGTAGGCGTCCATCATGATGAACTCGCGGCCGCGCATGAGGCCGAAGCGCGGCCGGATCTCGTCGCGGAACTTGTCGCCGATCTGGAAGAGGTTGACCGGGAGCTGCTTGTAGCTCGTCACCATCGCCGCCACGTACGCGGTGACCACTTCCTCGTGCGTCGGGCCGAGGCACAGCTCGGCGTCCTTGCGGTCGGCGAGGTGGAACATGATCCCGTCCTTCACGTAGCGGTCCCACCGCCCGGACGACACCCACAGCTCCTTCGGCTGCGCCATCGGCATCATCATTTCGAGTCCGCCGCCGCGGGTGATCTCTTCGCGCACGATCTGGCTGATCTTCTGCAGCGTGCGCCACATGAGCGGCGAGTACGCGTACAGACCGGCCGCGACCTTGAAGACGAAGCCGCCGCGCGCGAGCAGGCGGTGCGAAGGTACCTCGGCGTCGGCGGGGTCCTCGCGCAGGGTGACCACGAAGAACTGGCTCAGGCGCATCGCGCCGGATCGTAGGGTCGGGCTGCGGCGTTGCGAGCGATCGCCGCGCGGGCGCGCGCGGGTAAGGTGACGCCGCCGCGTGAGTGCACCGCCCGCATCCCCGGCTCCCTCCGAGGCCGCCGTCGCCGCGATCGAGGCCGTGTTCGCGGCGCTCGACTGGCGCACGCTCGGGCGCGTGTACTGCGACCACGGCGGCGACGCGTTCTGGGAGGACCGCCGCCGGCCGGCGATCGACCTGGGCCTGCGGTGGGCGCGCGAAGCGGGGCGGCGCCTGCGGCGCGGCGGCACGAGCGTGTACGCGGGCGCGGGCGTCGCCGAGCTGCCGGTGATGATCCACGAGGCACTCGACCTCGGGCGCACGGTGCTCGCGGCCAACCTGCGCGAGCGGGAGTGTGCGGTGCTCGACCGCGCGCTCGCCGCGTGCGGCCTGCCGCTGCGCGTCGTGCACGGCGACGCGCGGACGATCGAGGCGCCGCGCGACCACGTCGCCCTGGTCAGCGTGCTGAGCGACCCCGAGACCTGGCCGACGCTCAGCGGCCTCGGCTACGGCCGCCTGCACCCGGCGCTGGTCGAGCCTGCGCGCCTGCAGCGCGAGCAGGAGGAAGCGCGCGCGCTGGTCGCAGGCCTGCTCGATCGGCTGACCCTGCCCGGCCTCGTGACGACCACGGTCGAGGAGGTGCCGTGGGTGCTGGCCTGGGCCGACGCGCGCGGCGTCGACGCACGCGCGGACGACACGATGGTCGACACCGCGATCGTCGGCGACCCGATCGGCTTCCTGCGCCTGCGGCGAGCGCCGTCCGACGCGAGCGAGCGCGCGCCGCGCGCTCGCCGCACGCGCCGCGGCCGGCGAGAATGACCCGGATGGACTTCCGCGGCCACACGATCCTCGCGCCGCTGACCCGCGGCGGGAACCTCCCGTTCCGCCGGCTGTGCGTCGCGCTGGGCGCGAAGGTGACGGTGTCGGAGATGGCGTACGCGCGCCAGCTCCTGCAGGGCTCGGGGTCCGAGCGCGCGCTCCTGCGCAAGCACGCGAGCGAGTCGTGCTTCGGCGTGCAGATCGCCGCGTCGAACCCCGACGACGCGGTGCGCGCCGGCGCGCTCGCCGTCGAGCGCGGCGCGGCGTTCGTCGACCTCAACGCCGGCTGCCCGATCCACGACGTGGTCCGGCGCGGGATGGGGGCGACCCTCCTGCAGCGCCCCGCGACGCTCGCCAGGATCGCCGGCGCGATGGCGCGCGCCCTGCCCGTGCCGGTCACCGTGAAGATCCGCACCGGCTGGTGCGAGGGCGACGTGAACGCCCCGCAGGTCGCGCAGCGCCTGGAGGAAGTCGGCGTGGCCGCGATCGCGGTGCACGGCCGCACGCGCGAACAGCGCTACTCGCGCGCCGCCGACTGGGACCTGATCGCGCGGATCGCCGCCGAGCGCGCGATCCCGGTGGTCGGCAACGGCGACATCCTGACCCACTACGAGGCGCGCCGGCGCGCGTACGAGTCGGCCTGCGCGAGCCTCATGGTGGGCCGCGGCGCGCTGATCAAGCCGTGGATCTTCACCGAGATCGAGCGCGGCGAGGAATGGCTGCCGACCGCGCGCGAGCGCGTCGCGCTCTACCTGCGCTTCGTGTCCTTCCTGAAGGAGCACTTCGGCGACGACGAGCGCGGGAAGAAGAAGGCGATGTACTTCCTGCCCTGGCACCTCGGCTTCTTCTGTCGCTACCGCCCCCTCCCGGAGCGCGAGTGGGAGGAGGCGTCGCGCGCGCACCCGCTCCTGCAGACGCGCCGCCCGGAGGAGGACGGCCTGCCCCCGCTCGAACAACTGTTGCGCGACGGCCGGGCGTCGATGCAC
>DATGPD010000393.1:0-6582 GCA_035305285.1 Planctomycetota bacterium | reverse complement strand
CCGATGCTGTCAGGCTAGCGACCACCGTGCTCCGGCACGGACTCGACGATGTCGAAGTTGTACTGTGGTGCCCATGGCGCGGATCGAACGCGCGACCTCTCCCTTACCAAGGGAGTGCTCTACCACTGAGCCACATGGGCGCAACTGGAACGGCCCCGTCGAGTGCTGGAGCGGGTGAAGGGAATCGAACCCTCGTCGTAAGCTTGGAAGGCTTCTGCTCTACCATTGAGCTACACCCGCGAGCCGTGCCGAATCACCCGAACCGGTGCACCGCCGGTTCACCCGAACCGGAGCCGGATCCGCAGCGCCCGACGCATGGCGCGCCCTTGGGGCGAGACCGCACCCTTGGGCAAGACCCTTGGGGGCAGATTCCATGCGCGTTGCGAGCTGTGAAGTCGGCCGACCGGTGGAGGGGGTTGGATTCGAACCAACGTAGGCGTTAGCCAACAGATTTACAGTCTGCCCCCTTTAGCCACTCGGGCACCCCTCCGGGGAACCGCGAATTATGGCCCGCACGACTTTCGGTGTCAATTTTGCCGACCCCCGGCGGCGTCGGCGGGCGCTCCTGCCGAAGCCGCCGGAAAATCGGACCTGAAACCGCTGGAAACAGGGAGGCGCAGATGGCAGACCGTCGAGGAGCGTCGGACCCGGGCCCGCCGGGACTGCCCGGGATGGCGGGTATGCCGGCGATACCGGGACTGCCGGGGATCGGTGCGCTGAACGTCGGGAACCTGCTCGACACCGTCGAGTTCGTCAAGAACGCGTGGTCGTCGTTCGGTGTGCCGTCGGCGCTGGCGCCGACGGTGGACGTCGACGAGCTCGACCGGCGCATCGCCGACCTGAAGGCGGTCGAGCAGTGGCTGTCGATGAACCTGAACCTGCTGCGGACCAGCGTGCAGGCGCTCGAGATCCAGCGCGGCACGATCGCGACGCTGAAGGCCTACGGCGAGATGCTCGGCTCGCAGGCGCAGGAGCTGCCGGGGGCGAACGCGCTGGCGCAGGCGATGGCCGCCGCCACCGCGAGCGCGATGTCGACCGCGACCGGCACGTCGCCGATCTCCGGGGCCGCATCGATTCCGGCGGTGGCACCCGAGCCCTCCGCCACCGCGGCCCCTGCGGCCTCCGCCGCCGACGCGCCGGCGCCCAGGACGCCGGCGGCCGAGATGGCGGCGGCGGCGAGCGGCGAAGCCGTGCCCGCATCGTCCTGGCCAAGCGGGGCCGCCGCGGCGAACCCGTTCTCCGGTGCGCCCGGGCTCGATCCTTCGGCCTGGTGGGAGTTGCTGCAACGGCAGTTCAACCAGATCACGGCGGCGGCACTCGGCGCGGGCGGGGCGCAGGCGCAGCACGCCGCGGATGCGGCCGGCGAATCGGCGGCGCCGCGCGCGGGCGCACGGGAAGGCGCACCAGTTGCTCGAGGCAGACCGACGACGCCCGGCTCGAAGACGCGCAAGCGATCGGCGAACGGGCCCCCGGAATCCGGCCGGCGCGGCCGGCGACCCGAGCGCTGAGTCCCGCGACGGAAGCCCCTGCCGCGAAGGTCGCGAAGATCGAAGACGCAACGCGATGGCCCTCTCGACCCGCACCTTCCGACACGGCCACGCCGCCCATGGCAGCTGGGAACAGCTGACGCGGCGAGTGATCTCGCAGCTCGCCGCACGCGAGCAGACATCCGAGGGCGCGCTCGTCGCCGGCCTCGGCCTGCTCTACGTCACCGAGGCGCTCGCCGGCGAGCTTCAGTCGATCGCCTCGATGCTGGGCGAGCGCTTTCCCGGCGTGCGCTGGGTCGGCGCCGCGGCGCACGGCGTATGCGTCGCCGGCACGGAATACGCCGAGGAGCCGGCGCTGGTCGCGATGATCTGCGAACTGCCGGTGGACAGCTGGCGCGTGTTCTCGGCCGCGCAGCGGCTGTCGGCGATCGACGACCAGCGCGACGCGCTGTCGCGCGCGTCGACCGCACTCGTGCACGCCGATTCGACGAGCGCGTCGCTGTCCGAGTCGATCGCCGGGCTCGCGCAGAGCATCGGTACCGGCTTCCTGTTCGGCGGCCTGGTCGGCGGCGCCGAATCGCGCGGCCCGCAGCTCGCGGGCGGCATCGTCCACGGGGGCCTGTCGGGGGTCGCCTTCGGCGAGGAGGTGCGGCTGCTGTCACGCGTCACGCAGGGCTGTGCGCCGCTCGGGGGCGAGCACGTCGTGACCTCGTGCACGGCGCACTACATCGAACGGCTCGACGAACGGCCGGCACTCGACGTCCTGCTCGACGACCTCGACGTGCGCGGCGAGGCACGCCGGTCGCGCGACGGCGAGGAGATCCTGCGCGGGCTGCCGGCGCAACGGCTGTCGCGCGGGCTGATGATCGGCTTCTCCCCGTCCGACGCGCCGCGCGGCGTCGGTTTCGGCGACTACGTCGTGCGCAACGTGCTCGGGATCGACCCGCAGAACCGCGTGCTCGCGGTCTCCACCGTCCCGCACGAAGGCGACCGAGCCGTGTTCTGCACGCGCGACCAGGAAGCCGCGCGGGTGGATCTCGTGCGCGTCTGCACCGAATTGCGCGAGGAGCTCGAGTCCGAGGAGCTGGACGTGCTCGGCGGGCACTACGTGTCGTGCGTGGCGCGCGGCGAGAACCTGTTCGGAGCCTCCGGAGCCGAGCTCGGCATCGTCTCGCACAACCTCGGCGAGATACCGCTCGTCGGGTTCTTCGCCAACGGCGAGATCGCGCACGATCGCATCTACGGCTACACAGGGGTGCTCACGCTGTTCGTCGAGGAACGCGGCGGGCCGCGCCGCTGAGGCGCGACGCCGCATCCCCCCGGGATGCATTCCGCGGCGCATCGAGGGGCGCCGGCGCGATCCGGCACCCGACGAGCGGCACCTGCGTTCCGGTTCGCCGCGAACGGCGTTGCTACAATCGATCGCACCCCGGGACGCGAGGTGGACGGCGACGTGGGCAATGCACTGGTCGGCTTCGAGCACAAGATCTGCGATCCGGCGCACGCCGCGCCCGAAGCGGCGAGGCTGCCGCGGCCGATCGTGTTCACGAACGGCGTCTTCGACCTGCTGCACCGCGGTCACGTCACCTGCCTGGCCGAGGCGCGCGCGCTCGGCGCGTCACTGGTCGTCGCGCTGAACAGCGACGGCTCGGTCAAGCGGCTCGGCAAGGGCAGCGACCGCCCGATCAATCCGCTCGCCGACCGTCTCGCGCTCGTCGCGGCGCTCGAGTCGACGACGCTCGTCACCTGGTTCGAAGGCGACACGCCGCTGGAGCTCATTCTCGCGATCCGGCCCGACGTGCTCGTCAAGGGCGGCGACTGGCCGCTCGACGAGATCGTCGGCGCGCGCGAGGTGCGCAGCTGGGGCGGCGCGGTGCACGCGATCCCGTTCCGCTTCCAGCGCTCGACCAGCGACCTGCTCGAGCGGATCCGCCAGAGCGACCCCGAACGCGAAACGGCGCGGTAGCGTCGCGGGCGATCCCGCCGGCTCGGGGCGGATCGTACCGAGCCGCCGCTCCACCGGCCTACCGATCTACGGACAGTCGCGCACCGCGACGTCGAACTGCGCGCCGAGCATCGTCGCGATCGCCTCGGCGCCTTCCTGCGTCCAGGCCGCCTGCAGCGCGACGCGCACCTGCATCGGAGGCCGCGGCGCGACGACCGCGCGCGTCTCGCCGGCGCGTTCGAGCTGCGCGACCATCGCGCGCGCGGCGCTCTCGAAGCGGAACAGCCCGAGCGAGATCGCCATCCGGAGCGGGCCATCCTGGATGACGAAGGCGTCGTCCCGCCCGATCCGGCGCGCATCGAGAAGCCGCTGATGCGCCTCCTCGACGGTGGCCGCCGGCGGGAGGTAGACGAGGTAGCTCGAGCCGATCTCGATGCGCTGGGCGTCGACGCGTGCGCCCGACTGCTCGAGCGCGCCCTGCAGCGCCCGCGCGCGCTCCTCGTCGATCGGCGAGAACGCGCGACAGACGACCGGCGTGAAGGGTGAGGGTGCCGCGGCCGCGGAAGGCTCGGCGAAGGGCGTGCGCGACACCGGATCGTCCCCGGACGGCGCGCCCGACGCGCCCGACGAGCCCTGCGCTGGCGCCTCGGGCGCCGAGGACGTCGACGCCTGCGGCGGCGACGCGGCCTCCGCCGGCGTCGGCGCCGGTGCGACGGACGCCCCCGGCCCTTCGGGCGACCGAACCGGCGGCGCCCCCGCCGCAAGCCCTGGGGGCGCGGATACCGCCGCTGACGGGCTCGCATCCGTCGCCGGCGACGGCAGCGCCGGCGCCTGCGTCGAGGCCGCAGCCCCGGATTGCGCCGCCGCGGGCGGCGTCGATGCGGGCGCAGCGGGTTCGAGCCGGGCGAGCGGAACGGGACGCAACCGGTGCGCGTTGCGCTCGACACCCGCCTCTCCGTCTCGCGCGTCGAACCAGCCCCGATTCCAGCCGAACAGCAGCACGTTGGCGAGCAGCAGGATCAGAACGAGCCGCCTCATCGGTGCGCGACACCTCCGGCGGCCGCTCCGACCGCCCATTCGTCGCTGCGGCGCAGGCTCACCTCGCCGCTTCGTACGGTCTCGACGCCGCACGGCCCGAGCAGGCGCAATGCGCCGTCGGCGTCGATGCCGAGCGCGCAGCCGGACGCGATGACGCGCTCACCGTCGAGCACGACGACGGGCGCTCCCCGCAACGCGTCGAGCCGCTCCCACCGCGCGACGAAGGGCGCGAGCCCGTCCGACAGGAATCGTTCGAACGCCCGCACCACCTCGCCGGCCATGCACCCGATCAGCACGCCCGGATCGTCGCGCAGGTCGGTGCCGTCGAACAGTCCGCACGCACTGTGCACGAGCTGCGGCTCGCGCGGCGCGGCGAGGTTGATGCCGATGCCGACGACGATCCGCTCGATCGCGGTCTCGACCCGGAGGTCCATCGACGGCGGGCTGCGTCGCGACTCGACGAGGATGCCGCCGAGCTTGCGCCCGGCGAGCTGCAGGTCGTTGGGCCACTTCAGGCCGATCCCCGGCGCCCACGGCGCGAGCGCGGCCGCGACCGCCGTACCGGCGACGATCGACAGCGCCGCCGGCGGCGGTTCGTTCCGGACCACGCGCTCGAAGGCGATGGAGAACGCGAGCGAGCGCCCCGGCTCGCACAGCCACGCGCGACCGCGGCGGCCGCGCCCGGCGTGCTGGCGCAGCGTGGCGAGCAGCGTGGCCGGCGCCGGCGCCTGGCCGAACGGTGACTCCATCAGCGTCTCGTTCGTCGAAGGCGTTTCGTCGACGACCCGGACGAGCAGCGCGTCGCAGCCGGCGGCCGCGCGGATCCGGTCGGCATCGGGCGCACTCATCGCGCGGATCATAACGGAGCTGCGGGTAAGCTTGCCGCGTGCAGAGCTCGTCGATACGCCTCCCGGTGGAGCCCTCGCGCCGACGCGCGGCGCCGAGCGTGGGCTGGCTCGCCGCATACACCGCCGCGCTCGTCTACGCGACGCTGTATCCGTGGAGCGGCTGGCAGGCGCCGAGCGCCGCGATGTTCGATTTCGCGACCGCGCCGTGGCCGCGCTGGTGGACCGCCTTCGACGTCGCGACGAACGTGATCGCTTACCTGCCGTTCGGCGTGCTGGGCTGCGTGGCGGTCGGGCGCGCCGCGCGCGTCGGCATGCCGGCGGCGGCCGCCGCGACGCTGACTGCCGCCGCCCTGCTGTCCTTCGCCATCGAGTCGCTGCAGAGCCTGCTGCCTGCGCGCGTGCCGTCACGGCTCGACGTCGCCGCCAACGTCGCCGGCGCCGCGCTCGGCGTCGCGATCGCGGCCTGGTTCGGACGCCGCCGCATCGAGCGCCTCCCGCGTGTGCTGCACGAGACCTTCACCGTCGCTCCGGGGGCGAGCGTCGGCGCGCTGCTGCTCGTCGCCTGGCCGATCGCGCAGTGGTACCCGCAGTCGATGGTCTTCGCCACCGGCGACCTGCTCTTCGCATGGCCGCCGCCCTCCGGCGAGGCGCTCACGGGCTGGCGCGCGTCGCTGATCCTGCCGCTGCACTACGAGCCTTTCGTCGAGGCCTCGTCGGTGTCGCTGGCCATGGTCGCCGTCGGCTCGATCGTGCGCGAGGTGTTCGTCGCGCCGTCGCGCGCCGGCGGGCCCAGGGCCGCGTGGACGCTGTCGCTGCCGATCGTCGCCGCGTGCGCGATCAAGTCGGCGGCCGGCGCCGCGGTGCTCGGTCCGGCGCACGCGTTCGGCTGGCTGAGCGCCGCCACGCAGGGCGGCCTCGTCGCCGGC
The DNA here is from genome assembly GCA_035305285.1 of Planctomycetota bacterium. Lineage (GTDB taxonomy): Bacteria > Planctomycetota > UBA1135 > UBA1135 > UBA2386 > DATGPD01. The sequence continues at coordinate 338 of DATGPD010000393.1, read as the reverse complement.
GCGATCGCGCTGATCGCCCTCGCGCCCGCGGGTCCGCGCGCCCGCATGGCCTGCGCGGTCGGCGCGATCGCGATCGCCACCGTCCTCGTGAACCTCGCGCCGCCGAACGAGTATTACCTGTCGATGCTCGCGCGCTGGGACGGCGCGTGGGTGAACTTCCACGGATTGCTGCGCGCCGTCGCGACGTTGTGGCCGTTCGCCGCCCTCGCGTGGTGCGGGCGCCGGCTGTGGGCCCGCCTATAATCGAACGATGTCCTATTACGAGCGCCACATCTTCTTCTGCCTGAACCGGCGCGACGATCCCAATCGCGATTGCTGCGCGCGGCACGGCGCCGAAG
>DATGPD010000392.1:0-9960 GCA_035305285.1 Planctomycetota bacterium | reverse complement strand
GGGGTGTGGATCAGACGGATCTCGACGTCGCCGACGCGGACGACGTCGCCGCTGTCGTGCACTGCGAGGTCACTGTCGCTGCAACCGGTCATCCGCTTGACCCACGGGACCTCGGCCCGCTGCACGTGCACCTTCACCGGGCAGCGCGACAGCAGCTCGCGCACGCCCTCGACCGAGTGGCCGAACAGGTCGCCGCCGACGTGGTCGGGGTGGTAGTGCGTGGCGAGCGCGCCGGTGACCTTCATCCCGTCCGCCTGTGCGAGGTCGACCAGTTCGCCGACCGCGTACGCCGGGTCGACGATCAGGGTCTCCTTGCGCGCGCGGTCGCCGATCAGGTAGACGAAGTTGACCATCTGCTGCGCGACCGGGTCGTGCCGGGCGAAGTCGCGCCCGGCCAGGAGCTGACGGAAGTAGAGGCGGTCGTCCATTGCGTCGCCCGAGATCGTCGCACGGCGCCGGGATTCGGCAATGGCAAGCGTCGCCCGCCCGGTAACCTCGCGCGTCCGCGAGCCGCCCGATGTTGACCGTCGTCGCCGTCTTCGCCGCCCTGTGCTCGCTCCTCCTCGTGTGGTGGATCGCCCTCGCGGTGGCCCGCGCGCCCGCGAGTCGGGCTGACCGCGCCTGCAGCGCGTGCTTCGCCGCGCTCGCGGTGACCTCGGTGCTGACGTTCCGCTTGCTCGTCGTCGAGGCCTCGGCGACGCGCGGCCCGCTGCCCTTCTTCGTGTTCCTGGGAGCGCCGATCGGGCTTTACCTGGCCTTCCTCGCGTGGCGCCTCGCGCGCGAACGCGAGCGCACGCGCTAGCGCTCACCCGCGCACGGGTCGCCGGCCGCACCGCGGCCGGGCAGGCCTCGGAGCCGTGCGCGCCGGCCTTCGTGCGCGTCCGCGCGCGCCTCCGCGTGCCGCGGGTCGGGGCCGGCGCGTGCCGCGTCGGTCCGCCGCCGGGCGGCGCCGTGAACCCGGCGCCGACACCGGCAGCCGAACGCGGTTCACTGCGCCGGGGTGGCGCTCAGCGTCTCCTGCGCGGCGAGCCGGCGGGCGCACTCGGCGCGCGCCGAGACGTAGAAGTCCTTGTTGCCGGTGCGCAGCGCGCGGTCGTACCACGTCAGCGCTTCCTGGTGGCGGCCCATCGCGTCGAGGAACACCGCGAGGTTGTAGGCGGCCGCGGGATTCTCCGGGTTGGCCTCGGCGTAGGCCTGCGCGTCCTTGGCGGCCTGCGCGACGTTCCCGGCCTTGGCGGTCGCGATGATCGACTCCTGCTGCGGGTCGTCGTCGTCGAGGCGCACGTGGCTGACCACGCGCACCGGGGTGATGTCGCGCAGGAAGGCGCGCACCGCCTCCGCGCCGGCCTGCTCGACGACCTGCTCCCTGGTCGTGTCGAGGTCGGTGCTGCGGAACTCGCCGCGGTACTCCCTCTCGGCGACGAACGCGCGGCCGCGCGCGTCGAACACGGTCACCGCGAGCAGGACGCTGCCGACGTGCACCGGCACCTCGCGCACCATCGGCCGGCCGTGCTTGTCGCGCTCCTCGATCCGCTCCGTCGAGCGCTCGGCGTTCCATTCGAGGATGTCGACCTTCACGCCGGTCTTGCCGGGGTCGGCGAACGCGCCGACCTGGTCCTCGACGACGACCTTGCCGCCGGCGACGCGCGCGAACACCGGGTCCTCGCTCCGGTCCTCGACCGAGAACCAGCCGCCGGCTCGCGCCTGGCTGGCCAGCTCCTGGGCGATGCTCTCGCGTGCGCTGCGCCGGCCCTCACCCTTGACGAGCACGAGGTCCTTCGCGCCGGCGACGGACACCGGCCCGGGCTGCGTGGTGTGGATCGGAATCGTGGTCGTGCAGGCGGTCCCGAGGCCCGCGCCGAGCACGAGGACGAGATGGATGAGCCGAGTCGCGTTCATGATTACCCTCCGTCCTTTCGTGCAAGGCGGTCTCGGACTGGACCCTGGTCCGCTCCTCGCCTTGCCAGGCGCGGTTCGTCGCCGCCGCGCGGCACGGGGGACCGCTTGCATCCCGGGCTCCGGGGTGGCTGCCCACGGAGGGCAGCGGCGGCTGTCGGTGAGGACCGACCGACCGTCGGGCTCGGGCGGCGGTCGGTCCGCAACGCGCAGGTCCGGGCTCAGCCGGAACCTCTTGCCGCCGCGCTTCCTGGCCTCGCTACGGCGAGGGGGTCGGTCAGACCAGCTCGGCGGTCGAGCGCATCCACGCGCGGAACGAGGACGTGCGACGGCAGGCGGCGGTGGACGCCTGCAGCAGCCGCGGTCGGATCCGCGAGTCCGGCGCACTCCACGCCGCCGGGTCCCCGCGCCGTGCCCCGGCGACCTGCACGAGGGTGGTCGAGCGAACGACGGTGCGGGGACGCCGGTCCTCGCCGCTCAGCCGGGGTGCAACTCCGGCCTTCGGGTGAGGTAGTCGATGAGGTCCAGCTTGGTCAGGATGCCGATCACCTTGCGGTCCTCGCCGACGACCAGCGCGACTTCGCCGCGCTCGAAGATCCGCGGCAGCAGGCTCGCGTCCGCGTCGGGTGACACGGTGCTCACCTTGCGCGTCATCACCTCCGCGATCGCTGTGTCCGGGCCGGCGTGGCCGTCGAGCAGGACGCGGAGCACGTCCGCTTCCGTGATGATCCCGGCGAGCCTGCCCTCGTCGGTGACCGGCATCTGCGAGATGCCGCGCGTGCGGAACAGCTCGAGGGCGTTGCGCAACTTGGCACCCATGTCGATGCAGATCACCTCGCGGCGCGGCAGGGCGCGCAGGATCTCCTCGATGCGGCGCTCGCCCCAGTCGGCGTCGGCGAAGCCGTTCTCGCGCATCCAGCGGTCGTCGACGAACTTGGTGAGGTAGTTGCGCACCGAGTCCGGCAGGATCACCAGGATGCGCGCGCCCTTGGGGAAGTCGGCGGCGACCTGCATCGCGGCCCAGACCGCCGCGCCCGAGGACCCGCCGACGAGCAGCCCTTCCTCGCGGATCAGCCGGCGCGCGACACGGAACGAGTCGCGGTCGTTGCTCTTCACCCAGCGGTCGACCAGGCTGCGGTCGAGCACGTCGGGGATGAAGTCGTAGCCGATGCCTTCGACCTTGTAGGAATGCACCGGCCCGGGGCCGGCGAGGATCGAGCCCTCGGGATCGACGCCGATGATCTGGCAGCCGGGGATCGCCTTCTTCACCCGCCGGGCGACGCCGGTGATCGTGCCGCCGGTGCCGGCGGTCATCACGACGGCGTCGAGCTTGCCTTCGGTCTGCTCGACGATCTCCTGGCCGGTGCCTTCCTCGTGCGCGAGCGGATTGCTGGGGTTGGAGTACTGGTCGAGGATGTGGCTGTTCGGGATGACCTCGCGCAGGCGCTTGGCGACGCCGATGTGGCTCTCCGGGGAGTCCCAGGGTGCCTCGGTGGGCGTGCGGATGATCTCCGCACCGAGCGCCTCGAGCACGACCTGCTTCTCGCGGCTCATCTTCTCCGGCATCGTGATGATCATCCGGTAGCCGCGCACCGCGGCGGCCATCGCCAGGCCGATGCCGGTGTTGCCCGAGGTCGGCTCGATCAGCGTGTCGCCCGGCTTGATGCGTCCCTCGCGCTCGGCGTCCAGCAGCATGCGGACGCCGATGCGGTCCTTGACCGAGCCGCCGGGGTTGAGGAACTCGCACTTGCCGAGCAGCTCCACGGGCAGGTGCCGGCCGATGCGTGCGAGCTGCACGACCGGCGTGTTGCCGACCGCGCTCAGGATGGACGCGTGCCAAGGGCTCATGCCGCCATAGAACAGGGCCGCGGGGCCGCCGGTCAACGCGGCCGGCCGCGGGACGCGGGGTGACGGTCCGGCACGCGACACAAAAACGCGTCCTGCGGATTGGCAGCGCCGGACGGCAAGACCCAAGATGGATCCCGTGAGCGAGACTCCGATTCCCCAACCGGCCGGCGAACCGGAACCGCAGCCGACTCCGGCGCCGACGGGGGCCGAAGGTCCTCCTGCCGGAACCGAGGCCGGCTCGGCCCCGGTCGCGCACGGCGAACCCGCGGGCGGTTCCGACCCGGGTGGCGAGGCAGCGCAAGAAGGTGCGTCCGAAGCCGCGCCGCGCAAGCGGCGCCGGCGCCGGCGGCGGCGCGGCAAGAAGCCGACGGACGCGCCCGCGGCTGCCGCCGCGGGCGGTCAGGTCGAGCTCCGCGCGGAGCCGCAGGCGCGCCCGCCGCGCGAGCGCGAAGGCCGCCGGCGTCGGCGTTCGTCGCACTCGGCATTCGCCGCGATCCGCGAACTGTCCGCCATGGCCGAGAGCCTGCTGCGCGCCGAGGGCGTCGACTTCTTGAGCTGGCCCCGACACATCGACCTCACGCTGCGCGTACCGCTCGACGCCAAGCGCGACGGCGCGGCGGCCGCGGCGGAGGCGGTCGAGCAGGTGCTGCGCCGCGTGCGCGAGGTGCGCGAGCACGACCGCGCGCTCGTGCCCGGCGCGGTCTACTGCTACTTCAGCGAGTCGGCGACCGCGGAGTCGTCGCGCCCGCAGGGGCCGCGCGAGGTGTTCGACGGTTACTCGAGCACCGGGCGGCCGACCTTCGTCGACTTCGTGACTCTGGCGATCGAGCGCAAGGACCCGGGGATCGACGACCTGCTCGCCGGCAAGGACGTGATCCTGACGCACGTCACGCAGGGGCGCGTGCTGCGCACCGCGCAGCTCGCCGAGTTCGGCAAGGCGTCGCCGGTCTACCACATCCTCGGCCAGGTGAACGCCGGCCTGTTCCCGGTGCTCAACGCCGAGCACAAGGCGGCGTTCTCATTCCAGATCCTGCGCGGCACGACGCTCGACGGGAAGCCGCGCCTGCGCCTGCACGTGGTCGGTGCGGTCGACGTGCTCGACATCGCCGACCCGACGATCCCGCACCTGCTGCACCGCTTCCAGCGGCGGCTCGACGAGGCCGCGCTGCAGCTCGCGGGCAAGAACGCGAACGGCGACCGCACCGACGAGGAGGAGTTCGTCGCGCCGCTCCTGCAGGACCTCGCGCGGCAGCTCAGCGGCTACGCCCGGCGTGCCGGACGGCGCACGCAGCACGCCGCGCAGCGCGCGGAGGAGGGTCAGCGCCCGACGCCCAAGGCCTACGACGACGCGGCAGCGGCGCGCGACGGTGACCTGCTGTTCGACGATTCGCAGGGCACGTTCGTGGTCGTCGGTCCCAAGCACCGCGTGCACGTGTTCAACGCGGACGCCAAGCACGTCACGTCGGTGGTGATGAACCACGTCAACGTGCAGAAGCGCCTGCAGCAGGGCCGCTGGCGGCACGCCGATCCCGAGGAGCGCGGCGAGTTCCGCATGCGCCTGCGCGAGCACTTGAAGGGGCAGGAGCAGCCGGCCGAGGGCGAAGCGCCGCAGGCGCCGGCGGACGGCTGACACGTCCCGTGCGCGCGCGCCTTCCGGCGCGCGTGCGCGCCGGCGCTCACGACAGCAGCAGGAGCGCGAGGGTTAGGTAGATCGCGGCGCCGCTCAGATCGGCGATCGCGGTGACCGCGGGCACCGAGAACAGCGCGGGGTCGCCGCCGATCGCCTTGACCACCATGGGCACGCTCGCGCCGAGCAGCGCGGCGCTGAGCACGTGCACGACCATGGCGAGCGCCACCACCCCGGCGACGTCGAGCGCCGCGGCGGTGGGGGCCTCGCCGAGGAGCAGCGCCTGGCAGAACGCGACCGTCGCGAGCGCCAGGGCGATGCCGCCGCTGACCCGCAACTCCTTCCACAGCACGCGGGCGAGTGCGCGCGGCGCGAGCGTGCCGACCGCGAGCGAGCGGATGATCAGCGAACTCGCCTGGGTGCCGACCATGCCGCCGGTCGCCATGACCATCGGCAGCAGGGCGAGCAGCACGCCGGGGCGCGCTTGCAGCGCGCTCTCGAAGCCGTGGATCACGGATGCGGTGAAGTACCAGAAGCACCCGAGGAGGAGGATGAGCGGGCTGCGGCGGCGGAGCTGGCTGAGCACCGACTCCTGCAGGTAGCCCTCCGCCTCGGTCTCGCCGGTGACGCCGACCATCTTCTCGACTTCCTCGGTGTGCTCCTCCTGGCCGATGTCGGCCGCGTCGTCGTGCGTCACCAGCCCGACGAGCTTGCCGTCGGCGTCGACCACCGGCAGCGCGAGCAGGTCGTACTCGCGGATCAGGCGCGCCGCCTCGCCCTGGTCGGCGTCGACGCGTACCGAGACGACCGCGGTCTGCTTCATGATCTCGCCGACGGTCTGGTGGCTCCGCGCCATCAGCAGGTCGCGCAGCGAGAGGAAGCCGATCAGGCGGCCGGCCGCGTCGACGACGTAGCTGTAGTAGATCGTCTCGCGGCTCGGCGCCTGCCGGCGGACCGACTCGATCGCTTCGGGCACGCGCAGGTGCTGGTCGAGCACGCAGTACTCGGTGCTCATGAAGGCACCGACCTGGTTCGGCTCGAACTGCTCGCGGTGCACGAGGTCCTCGCGCGCGACGCGCGACAGCAGGGGGAACACCTGGTCGCGGACGCGCTCGTCGAGGTGGTCGATGAACTCCGCGCGGTCGTCGGACGAGAGGGCGGCGAGCAGGGCCTTCACCACGTCGCGTCCGCCGCCGAGGACGATGCCCTCCTGGATGTCGGACGGCAGGTAGCTGAAGACGTTCTTGCTGAGGTCGAGGTCGAGGAGCGCGATGATCCGGGTGATCTCCTCGATCGAGAGGCCGGCGAGCTGCTCGGCGGCGTCGTGCGGGTGCAGGTCGGCGAGGACGTCCTGCAGCTCCCGCGACCGCCCTTCTTCGAGCAGCTCGCGCAGCTCCGGAGCGAGGAGTGACTTGCGTTCCTGCTGTGGCATGGGTCGGCGGGCGCGGGCAGCGGGAGTCGTAGCGAGCGCGGCCGGGGTGCGACAACGCAAAGCGGGCGATCGCGCACAGGTTCGTGCAGAGGCGGCCTGGCCGTCACCCCCCGTCCGGACCGGCCGTGCGAGAAGACGATCCGCCGCCTTGACCGGGCCGAGCCGGGCCGTATCGTCCGCCCCCCTCAGCAAGACGGCTGGCCGTCGGGGCGTGGCTCAGTCTGGTAGAGCGCTGCGTTCGGGACGCAGAGGTCGCTGGTTCAAATCCAGTCGCCCCGACCACCTTCCGCGGAGCGGAAGGTGGATCGTGGCGACTGTCTTTGGCGTGCGCGCGGCCTGGCGGCCGCGCTTCGGGGCAAATCCAGTCGCCCCGAGCTGCGGCGCGGCCGGAGGCCGCGCCGCAGCTCCGCCGGGAAGGTGGCCCGCGGAAGTGACGGCTGGGGTCGAATCTGCCCGGACGCTCTTTTGGTGAGTGGGGATGGGTCGTGGCGCCTGCCTTCGGCGTGCGCGCGGCCTGGCGGCCGCGCCGCAGCTCCGCCGGAAGGCAGCCCGCCGAGTGACAGCGGAGGATCGAGCGGCCTGACCTGTTCCTGCAAGGGGAAGCGGCGTGCGACTGGCGTCAGCGTGTGCGTGGCGTCTGGCTGGCGCCTCGCGGCAATGTCGACAGGCGTCCGCATCGGACACGCGGATACCGGATCCATCCGGATGTGGGTACGGGGTGTCGGGGTGCGTTGACGGGGCCGGCACCGGATCCTGAGCGTGTGCGACAGCCGGTGCCGACACGCGGTCACGACTCGTCCGGGCAAGAGGGACGTGGTGATCGACGGGTCTGGCGTCGGTTCGCGCGAGCAGGGGTCGAACTGCTGACCCGGGCGCATCGAGATCCGAGGCGATTTGCGAGGCGCCTCGCGCATCGCGTCGAGGTGACGGCGCAGGCGGGCAACCGCGGCGATCGACGCCGGCTCACGCGCGCCTTCGCGGAAGGGGATTCCGTCGGGTTGCACGCTCAAGCGGGTTCGCAGTGCAGCCGAACAGAAGGCGTGCGCGACCGCTCGAGAGCAGTCGGCTACCGTCCGCGAGCAGCCCGTGGTACGGGCGCGGTCGGTCCATACGGCGTGGTGGTGGCGGCGCCGTTGCTGGCGGCCCTGCTGTTCGCAGCGTGCCGCGAGGAGAACCCAGAGCCGCCGCAGCCGGTGCGCGCCGTTGCGGGCGCGCCTCGCCCGCCGGTGATCGTCACCGTCGCCGCGTTCTCGACCATGGGCGAGGTCTTCCGGACCAAGATCCTGCCGGGCGCGAAGGCATTGCACCGGGCACGGCGCGAGGGCGACCTGCGCTTCGTCGAGCTGTACCAGGCGAGCGGGTTGCTGCGGCACGCGATCATGTCGGGCTTCGCCGCCGACGTGGGGGTCTTCTCGCATGCCGAGGACGTCGACCGCCTCGTGGAAGCGGGCTTCGTGCAACCCGCCTGGCGCTCGGCACCGTACGGCTCGATCCTCGGCCGGACGCTGGTCGTGCTCGCGGTGCGCAAGGACGACCCCAAGGGGATCCGCGACTGGAGCGACCTCGCCCGGCCGGGAGTCGAGGTCGTCACCCCGGACCCGCGCACGTCGGGCGGCGGGATGTGGAACGCGTGCGCGATCTACGGCGCGGCCCTGCGCGGCCATGCCGGCGTGCCGGCGGGCGACCATGGCGCGGCCCTCGCCTTCCTCGCGCGCGTGCTCGCCAACGTGAAGGACTTCCACCACAGCGCGCACGACTCGTTCCGCGCGTTCTGTGACGGACGCGGCGACGTCGCGATCACCTACGAGAGCGAAGTGGTCCAGGGCTGGAACTTCGGCGAGCGCGTGCAGCGCGTCGTCCCGCGCTCGACCTTGGTGGTGGAGAGTCCGGCGGTGCTGCTGACCAAGAACGACGCCGATCCGGCGGTGCGCGCCGCGGCGGTCGAACTGCTGCAGTACCTGTGGAGCGAGGAGACGCAGGGGCGTCTGGCGTTCCACGGCCTGCGTCCGGTCGTCCCCGAGGTCGCAGCGCGCACCGCGAGCCAGTTCCCGGAGCCCGAAGACGCCTGGACCATCGGCGCGCTCGGCGGCTGGGAGCGCGCGGTGAGGGAGATCCTCGCCCCGGCCGGGCTCTCCCGCGCGGAGCCTGCGCCGGGCAAGTAGCGCGGGCGTGCGGCGCGAGGCGTCGAGGCCCGGGTGGAAAGGGGAGCGGGCGCGGCGATGCCTGCCGGTTGCTGGCTCCGTGCGCGCCTGACGGCCTGCGCGCTGCGGGTGCGCTCCACGTGCGCGACGATCCTCTTCGCAGGAGGCTCGGCCCGAGGCGGGGGCGGCGCACAGGACGACCTCGCGCGCGACCACGGGGTCGCACCGTCCTGCACGGCCTGAACTCGTGGAACGGGCCTTCAGGCGAGCGCCCCTTGCCGTGCTCGCCGACGGTGGGTCACTTGCCCTTCTGTCCGTCGGCCAGCACCGCGCGCGCGGGCCGCGAGCAGGTGCTCCTCCGGGGCGATCCGGAGGATGGCTTCGGCGGCTGCCCGGTGCACCTCGGCGGTGGCATCCACTTCTCCGACGGCCATGCCTCCGCGCTCCGTGACCCAGCAGCGCTGCGCGCTGTGCCTGCCTTCGAGGACTTCGCCCAGGTGGGGAAGTGCCTGGCGCGCAGCGGGCCCGCGCCGCGCGAGTTCGCGGAGAGCCTGCACGCGTTTCCACAACGGCGCGTCGACGAGCGTGTCCAGGAGGGCCGGCACGTCGATGTGCGGTCCGAACTCCTGCGCGAGCCGCAGCCGCTCGGCCGCGTCGAGGATCGCGGTCAACTCCCGCGCGGTCGCGGGCCCGGGGATGTGCTGCCCGAAGACCTCGGGGTAGTCCCCGCTGCACGACACGGCGCCGTGGGCCACGTCGGATCCGAGCCGAAGGGAGGTGGAAGGCGTCCAGGATCGCCGGAGCGCGGCCGGCCGGCAGCTTGCCGAGCAGCGCGAGAAGGACCGGGGCCGCGGCGGGCGTCTCGCCCGCAAGGCGCTCCAGCACGGCCAGCGCCCCCTCACACGACTGCCGGCCCGGCTTGCGCTGGAGCATCGCCTGGAGGTGCGGGATCACGATCGGTCCGTGCGCGATCAGGCGATCGACGGCATCCGGCGCCGAACCCAGCTCAGCGACCA
>DATGPD010000391.1:0-3180 GCA_035305285.1 Planctomycetota bacterium | reverse complement strand
CGGCGAGATCTTCGCGCAGCTCCGCGGGCTCATGGGCGAGAGCGGCGCGCATGCGATCGAGGAGCTGGTGCAGCACGCCGGCCGGCGCGAAGGCGAGGGCGCGGTGGCCGCGACCGTCGGCGTGGTCGTCCTCGCGCTGGGCGCGACCACCGTGTTCGGCGAGCTGCAGAACGCCCTCGACCGCATCTGGGAGGCGCCGGCGCGCGAGGAGAAGGGCTGGTGGAAGCTGCTGCGCTCGCGCTTCCTGTCATTCGGCATGATCCTCGGGATCGCCTTCCTGCTGATGGTGTCGCTCGTGCTGAGCGCGGTCCTCGCCGCGCTCGGCAAGTGGTGGGGCGCGGGCCTGTGGCCGCTCCTCGCCCAGGCGCTCGACCTCGTCGTCAGCCTCGGCCTGATGACGGTGCTGTTCGCGATGATCTACAAGTTCATCCCGCGCGCCGACATCCGCTGGCGCGACGTGTGGGTCGGCGCCGCGGTCACCGCCGCCCTGTTCGCGCTCGGCAAGTTCCTGATCGGCCTCTACCTCGGCCGCAGCACCATCGCGTCGGCGTACGGCGCCGCGGGCTCGCTCGTCGTGATGATGGTGTGGGTCTACTACTCGGCGCAGATCTTCCTGCTCGGCGCGGAGTTCACCTGGGTCTGGGCGCACAACTACGGTTCGCGCCGGCTGGTCGACCGCCCCGCGCCCGCGCAGGTGGCGCGCGCCCTGGCGCGGATCGAACCCGCGGCGCGCGCCCGCGACGGCTCCCCCCTCGCGATCGGTTTCGCTGCCGCGACGCTCTTCGTCGCCGAGCTGGTGCGCGCGCGGCGCCGTTAGCTGCCCGTGACAGGGCCCGGGTCGATGGGCGCTCGGGCAAGACAGACCGCCACGCTTTGAGCGGTCTCTCACCGGCTGTGACTGCCGGCGCCCGTGCAACGGACGGGCAGGACGTCGCCCCGCGCGGTGCGGAGGGCTGCCCGCAGGCGCGCCGCGCGGGCGCGCGTTCCCCGCTCCTCCGCGCGACTTCCCCCGCGCTGCTTCGCCGATCCGAAGATCTCGGCGAGGCGGCGCTCGAGGTGCCGCCGGCGCAGGTATTCGAGGGCCGGCGCGTCGATCGTCGTCTCGGTCGTCGGGCTGGTCACCTGGCACGCCCCGCCGAACGCGTGGAGCAGCACGCCGCCGCGCGCCAGACCCGCAGCGAGGGCGCTCGACCGCATGCTTGCGCCACGCGCGCGAGGCCTCCTGCGCACACTGCCTGCCGATTGACTCTCCGCGTGCGGCCTGCTGTACAGGCGGCGATGACCCCGGATCCGCGCGCGATCCACCCACAGTCCCGCATGCACGGCGGCGGCCGCCTGTCCTTCCGCCGGCGCGTGCGCGAGGTCGAGGACGACGGCACGCTGCCGTGCATCCTCGGCGGCGAGGATCCTCCGCCCCTGCGCGACCTCGTGCGCGGCAACCCGACCGCGATCGAGATCGAGGTCGGTCCGGGCAAGGGGACATTCCTGCTCGCCGCGGCGCAGAACCGACCCGACACCTTCCTGGTCGGCATCGAGGCATCGGTTGCCTACGCGAAGTTCGCCGCGCAGCGCGTGCGCGACGCCGGCCTGCGCAACGCCGTGCTCCTCGTCGACAACGCGCGCCTCTACCTGCAGGACCGCGTGCCGGAAGGCGCGCTGCGCGCGGTGCACGTCTACTACCCGGACCCCTGGCCGAAGCGCCGGCACCGCAAGCGCCGCTTCTTCGTGGAGGAGACGCCGGACGTGCTGTACCGCTGCCTCGCCCCGGACGGCTACCTGCTCGTCGCGACCGACAACGCTGCCTACGCTGGGCAGATCGTCGCGCTGATGGGCGCCGCGCCGGGGTTCGCGCGCGACCGCGCCGAGGAGGAGCGTCTGCGCGACGCGCCGCCGGGGCACGGCTTCTCGCCGACCAACTTCGAGCGCAAGTACCTCCAGGAGGGCCGCATCCTGCGACGCTACGCGTTCCGGAAGGTGTCGACGTGAGCGATTCCGGACCGACCCGCTGGGTCGCGATCGGCCGCATCGTCGACCTGCGCTTCGCGCCGGGCGCGGCGGTCACCGTCGATGGTCGCGAGATCGCGGTCTTCCCCCTCCCGGGCGGCGCCGGGTTCTGTGCGCTCGACAACTCGTGCCCGCACGCCGGCGGCGCGCTCGCCGAGGGCCACCTCGACGGCGGCGAGGTTTCGTGTCCGTGGCACGGCTGGCGCTTCGACCTCGCCACCGGGACCTGCAAGACGATCGCAGAGGACAGCACCCGCGCCTACCGCGTGCGCGAGGTCGACGGGGTGCTGGAGGTCGAGCTGCCGGCCTGAACCCGGCCGGGGCGCAGGAGGGTCACCGAGGCCACCCGGCGCGCGGCACCGCCCCCGCTCCGGCCGCACCGGCAAGCGGACGGATGGCCCCGCCTCCCGGGAGCCGACGGCGTTGCCTCCCCCGGGGCGCAACGGGATCCGCCCGCGCCTTCGCGCGCACGGCCTCGTGGCGCATGGTCCCGCCGCGCGAACGCTCGGCCCGGGCGCGCCGCCCCCTCCGACCATGCGATCGCGCTCTTTCCGTCCGCGCCCGGGTTACACGAGACCGTCGCCGCGCGAAGCTTCGTACCTGCGCTGCTTTACCGAGCGATGCCCGCCCCCTACTGTTGAGATTCGGTCGCAACTCGACCAACCCCTCGCCGTGCCTTCCGACCTGACCCTCGCGGATCTGCCCCGCCTGCGACGCGCGCGCGTGCGCGCGATCTCCGGCACCGACGCGACCGCGGAACGCCTCGCGGTGCTCGGGTTCGCGCCCGGCACCGAGGTCTCCTTCGCGCGGCGCGCCCCGTTCGGCGGCCCGATCGTGGTCGACGTGCGGGGCACGCAGATCGCCCTGCGCGTGCGCGAAGCGCGCCGCATCCTGGTCGAGGCGCAGGAGCCCGAGCGGTGACCGCGGCCGCACCCGCCCCGCCGCGCCACGCGAGCCGCGCGCTCCCGACGATCGCGCTCGTCGGCAGTCCGAACAGCGGCAAGACGACGCTGTTCAACGCGCTGACCGGGCTGCGCGCGAAGACCGGCAACTATCCCGGCGTGACTGTCGACCGGCGCAGCGGGCGGGCGCGCACGCCGCACGGCGACGTCGAGGTCGTCGACCTCCCCGGGCTGTACTCGCTGCGGCCGATCGCGCTCGACGAGCGCGTCGCGT
>DATGPD010000390.1:0-2215 GCA_035305285.1 Planctomycetota bacterium | reverse complement strand
CGTGGCACCCGCGGCGCAGCCGGTCCTCGCGGCGGCCTAGGAGCGCAGCGTCGCGCCGGCGAGCTCCGGATCGCGGATGATCGTCTCCTCGCGATCCGATCCGGTGGAGAGGATGCCGGCGGGCACGCCGGTGATCTCCTCGAGCCGCGCGATGTAGGCGCGCGCCTCGGCCGGCAGATCCTCGTCGCGGGTGACGCCGCGGGTCGGCGTCTTCCAGCCCGGCATGGTCTCGTACACCGGCTCGCAGGACGCCAGCAGCTTCAGGTCGGCCGGGAACTCCGTGAGCACGCGATCGCCGCAGCGGTAGGCCGTGCAGATCTCCACGGTGTCGAGGCCGTCGAGCACGTCGAGCTTCGTGATCGCGAGCGCGTCGAGTCCGTTGACGCGCGCGGCGAACCGCACGGCGACGGCATCGAACCAGCCGCAGCGGCGCGGCCGGCCGGTCGACGCGCCGTACTCCTGGCCGGTGTCGCGCAGACGCTGCCCCAGTTCGCCGTGCAGCTCCGTCGGCAGCGGGCCTTCGCCGACGCGCGTCGTGTAGGCCTTGGCGACCCCGAGCACCGTGCCGACCGCGCGCGGCGGCACGCCGAGCCCCGTGCAGACGCCGCCGGCCGACGAGTTCGACGAGGTCACGAACGGATACGTGCCGTGGTCGATGTCGAGCAGCGTGCCCTGCGCCCCCTCGAACAGGATCGGCTTGCCGGCGCGGATCGCGTCGTTCAGGACCACCGACGTGTCCGCCATCCACGGCCGCAGCCGCTCGCCCCAGGCCAGCAGCTCGTCGTAGACCTGCTTCCAGTCGAGCGTCGTGTCGAGGATGACGCGGTTGCGCGCCTTGACGTTCTCGCGCACCCCCTCTTCGAGCACGGCGGGGTTCGCCAGGTCGCAGACCCGGATGCCGCGGCGCGCGATCTTGTCCTCGTAGGCCGGCCCGATGCCGCGCGAGGTCGTGCCGATCCGGCGCTCGCCCCGGCGTGCCTCGGAGAGCACGTCGAGCTCGCGGTGATACGGCAGGATCAGGTGCGCGCGGTCGCTGACGAACAGCCGCCCGTTCACGTCGATGCCGAGCGCCGCCAGCTCGTCGACCTCGCGGAACAGCGCCTGCGGGTCGATCACGACGCCGTTGCCGATGACGCAGGTGACCCCCTGATGCAGGATGCCCGACGGAATCAGGTGGAGCACGAACTTCTGGCCGCGCACGTACACGGTGTGGCCGGCGTTGTGGCCTCCCTGGTAGCGCGCGACGATCGCGAAGCGCGGCGTCAGCAGGTCGACGATCTTGCCCTTGCCTTCGTCGCCCCACTGCGCGCCGATGACGGTGAGATTCTTGGCCATGTCCTGAAGCGCATCATCGTACACCATCCGGCCGGTCCGGGCCATTGCGGAGCCGGTGCCGACGCCGCGCCCCGGTGATACGATGCGGGTCGGATGTCCCGTGTGGTGCTCGACGGACGTTCGCTGACCCGCGCGGAGGTGGCGGCGGTCGCCGCCGGCGCGCCGGTCGCGCTCGACGCGGCGGCGCGCGAGCGGGTGGCCGCGTCCCGCGCGGTCGTCGAGCGCCGGGCCGCCGGTCCCGAGCCGCTCTACGGCATCAACACGGGCTTCGGATCGTTCGCCGAGGTGCGCATCGAGCCCGACGCGCTCGACGCGCTGCAGGTCAACCTGCTGCGCAGCCACGCGGCCGGTGTCGGCGACCCGCTGCCCGTCCCGGCCGTGCGCGCGATGATGGCGCTGCGCGCGAACGTCCTGGCGCGGGGGCACTCCGGGATCTCGCCGGCCGTCCTCGACGCGCTCATCGCGCTGCTCAACGCCGGCATCCACCCGCACGTGCCGGGCCGCGGGTCGGTCGGCGCCAGCGGCGATCTCGCGCCGCTCGCGCATCTCGCGCTCGCGCTGATCGGCGAGGGGGAGGTGCTGACGCCCGGCGGCGGGATCGAGCCGGCGATCGACGCGCTGCGGCGGGTGGGGCTCGAACCGGTCCGGCTCGGCCCGAAGGAAGGCCTGGCGCTCGTCAACGGCACGCAGGCCTCGACGGCCGTGCTCGCGCTCGCCACGGTCGACTTCGAGCGCGTGCTCCGCGCGGCCGATGCCGCCGCGGCGCTGTCGATCGACGCGCTGCGCGGCTCGACGCGCCCGTTCGACGCCCGCATCCACGATGCGCGCCCGCATCCGGGCCAGATCGCGTCGGCGGCCGCCATCCGGCACCTGATGGCCG
>DATGPD010000389.1:0-3996 GCA_035305285.1 Planctomycetota bacterium | reverse complement strand
GGCGCGCGCGACCCGGTGGTCGCGCGCTCGGCGACGGAGCAGTGGAACGGTGGGCATGAGTCCTGGCTAGTCCAGCACTCGCGCCGAGTTTCGCTTTCGCCGCCAAGGAAACCCTTCCCCCTGGCGTCCGCGCCGGTCGTGGTCAAGCCGCATGGTCCCGCCGCGGCCACGGTGCGGTCCCTGTGGTCTAGCGGAACCCGCCGGCGCGTGCCCGCCGGTTCGCGGGACGGTGCGTCACCCCTCGACGGACGCGCCCCGGCGGGGCTCGTCCTTCACGCCAGCACCGGCCGCGCCGGGCGCCCGGTCGCGGCGATCTCGCGCACGTGCCGGTGCACCTCCATCGCGCGTGCGATGCACTGGTCGCTGTTGTGGTACTCGTAGCGCCCGAACCGTCCGAAGGTCACGTAGCCGGACGTGTCGAACCACGCGCGCACGCGCGCGATGCGCGCCGGGAACTCCAGGTTCTGGTCGATGTAGGCGAACCGGTGCTCCGCCCAGTCGGTCATCACGACCTGCTCGCGGCGGAACAGGCCGCAGCGCGCGAGCTGGCCGACCAGCTCGTCGACCAGCGCCCGGTCGGCGACCAGGTCACCGCGGTGCGTGATCTCGGCCATGAACGACGCGTGGCCCTCGGGAGCGTTGTGCGGCGAGTAGTTCGAGAAGTAGGTGACCCGGTTGGCGAGGCCCTGCTCGGGGAACGGCAGGTAGATCCAGGAGAACGGCGGGATCGGTGTGTCGACCGCCACGCCGATGATCACGTTGATCAGCGAGATCGGCTCGAGCGCGCGGATGTCGGCGCGCACCTCCGCCGGGATGTCCTCGAAGCACGGCTCGACCAGCGGCAGCGGCGCGGTGTTGACCACGAGGTCGAAGTCCTCGCCGTTGACCGCGTAGCGCGAACCGACGCGGCGCACGTTCTCGACCGGCGTGCCGGTGCGCAGGGTGAATCCCGCGCCGGCGATCGTGCCGCGCACCAGCGTCTCGAAGCCGCCGTCGCGCGGGAACCAGAACACCGACTGGTGGGTGTAGCCCTCGGTCGACAGGCCGACCGCCGAGGCCAGCACGTCGCGCAGCGGTGCCTCGGGCACGCGCCCTGCGACCCAGGCCGAGGACATCGTCGCCAGATCGCAGTCCCAGATCTTCTCGTTGTAGGGGAACATGAAGTGCCGGGCGAACCCGTCACCCATGCGCCACAGGATCCAGTCGCGGAAGTTAGCCGGGCACGGCTCGCCCGAGCGGCGCCGCACGTAGGCCTCGACGTAGCCCTCCAGGCAGTCGACGATCGCCTCCTTGCTCAGGTGGCCGACGCCGTTCTCGAACGGGTACGGAACGAAGCGGTCGTGCCACAGGATCCGCGTCTGCCGCTCGATGCGGCACAGCGCGTCTTCTCCGCCGCAGCGCGCCTTCTGCCAGTCCAGGACGCCGCGGTCCTTGCTGAACAGGATGTGTCCGCCGGCTTCGTCCCAGAGGAAGCCCTGCGTCTGCCGGGAGCGGCACAGTCCGCCCGCGCGCGCGTCCTTCTCCAGGACGACGACGTGGTGACCGTCGGCGGCGAGGAGGCGGGCGAGCGTCACGCCGGAGATGCCGGCGCCGAGGATGCAGATCTTCACGGAGGCGGTCGGAGGGGCGCCGAAGGATAGCAGCAAGGTCCGCGCGACGGCCGGGCGCACCTCGGCGGCCGTGCTTTTCCTCTCCCTTCGCGACCGCGCGTCCGGCGGCGCCTCCTATGATCCGCCGCCTTCATGGATCAGACCGCACAGCGCCGCCGCGAACGCTGGGCGGTGCTCGCGCTGACGCTCGGGGCGTTCGCGATGGCGGTGAACAGCCAGGTGATGGCCGCCCTGCTGCCGTTCGTGCCGGCGCACCTCGCTCCCGACAAGGCGGCGCAGGGCACGCTCGCCGCGAGCGCGGGCTTCGCCGGCGCGGTCGGGTCGCTCCTGCTCGGCCCGTGGGTCGACCGCGTCGGTCGTCGGCCGCCGCTGCTCCTCGGCATGGCGGTGTTCTCGCTCGCGAGCCTGCTGCACTGCGTCGCCGCCACCCAGGGGACCCTGCTCGCGGCGCGTGCCCTCGCCGGCTTCGCGGTCGGCGTCGCCTACACCAGCGCCTCGGCGGCCGTGGCCGACCTCGTGCCGTACGAGCGGCGCGGCGCGGCCATGGGGGTGTTCCACGCCGGGCTGTTCCTCGCGACCCCCGTGGGGCTGCCGGTCGCGAACGCGTTCGCCGTCGCCGGCGCCTGGCGCGGGACGTTCGCCGTCCAGGCGATCTTCGGGCTCGCGACCCTGGTCGCGGTCCTCGCGGTGCTGCCTTCCGGCACCGGCCGCGCGGGGACGCGCAGCTCGTTCGGTACCCTCGTCCGTCAGCCGATGGTGGTCCCGGTCCTGCTCGCCGTGCTGCTCGCGACCGGCGGGTTCTTCGCCTTCGTCCAGTTCGTCGGCGTGTGGCTCGACGAGAGCGGAATCGTCGGCAGGCAGCGGCAGGCGTGGCTGTGGATCGGCCTCGGCCTCGCCTCGGCGGGCGGCAGCGTCCTGCTCGGCCGGGCGGTCGACCGCTTCGGCAAGCGCGCGTTCGTCCTGTGGACCACCGGTGTGCTGGCCGTTCTGCTCGGCGCGTTCGCCTGGGTGCGCGACCTGCCGACGCTCCTCGCCGTCGGCCTGCCCATGACCATCGTCGCCGCCGCGCGCACGAGCGCGTTCCAGGCGCTCGCCTCGGAACTGGTGGCCGCGCCGATGCGCGGCGCGCTGATGGGCGCACGCAGCGCCGCGGTGCAGCTCGGCCAGGGCGCGTTCCTGCAGGCCGGCGGCGCGGTGTACGCGGCGCACGGGTTCGCCGGGTTCCTGTGGCTGTCCGTGGCCGGGGTCGCGGTCTCGTACGTGCTGGTACGCGCGTTCGTCACCGAGATCCCGATGGTCGGCGGCGACGCCGCGCTCGACACGACCGCGGCCGCCGCCGAGGATCGGGGCGATGGCCTCCGCTGAGTCTTCCTTCGAGCGCGCCCTGCAGGCGCTGGACGACGGCGACCTGTCGGCCGCCTGGCGGGCCGCGGAGGCCGGCCTCGCCGAGAGCCGGCGCGCGGGCGAAGACGAACGCGCCCGCGTGCCCGGGCTCTATGTCCTCGCCGCGGTGCACGCCGAACGTGGCGAAGACGACGCCGCGCTCGCGCTGCTCGACCGTGTCCTGACACTCGACCCCGGCCACGGCGACGCCGCCTACCTGCACGCGCGCCTGCACCTTGCGCGCTGGGACTTCGAGGAGGTCGAGCGCCAGCTGGCGAGCCGGCCCGAACGCGACACCGACGCGGCGATGCTCCACCTGCGTGCGACCGCGCTGGAGCTGCGCGGCGAGCAGGCCGCCGCCGACCGGCTCTATCGCCTGGCCGCCCGGCTCGACCCCGAGAACTTCCCCGCGCCCGTGCGCATCAGCGACGACGAGGTCCATGCGCTGGTCGAGGAGACCATCGCGTCGATGCCGAGGGAAGTGGTCGCCACGTTCGCCAACATGAGCGTCGACCTGTGGCAGGTGCCCGATCCGGCGCTGCACGGCGACGTCGACCCCGAGATCCTCGGCCTTTACGCCGGCACGCCCGTGGGCGAACCCGGCGATCCCGGGATGCCGCTGCCCGCGCGCGTCTACCTGTTCAAGCGCAACATCGAACGCATCGCGTTCGACCGTGAGGAGCTGATCGAACAGCTGCGCATCACCCTCCTGCACGAACTCGGCCACCATCTCGGGTTGGACGAGGATGACCTCGAGGAGCGCGGCCTCGGGTGACGACCCGATGGTCGGGGGCAAGGCCGGCAGGCACGCCCGGACGGGTGCGGCAAGCCTGCGCGTTGCGAGCGCCGCGCCTGGCGAACCGGTTCTGCGACCGCGTGGTGCGCACGGCGGGTGTTTTCCGTCCCCCGTCGTCGCCGGCGCGGGCGGCGCTTTGACCCTGCGTCGGCGCTGCTCACGTGCGCAGTGGCCCACGGGACGCGCGCGTCCGTTCGCGCCGCAGCC
>DATGPD010000388.1:0-3767 GCA_035305285.1 Planctomycetota bacterium | reverse complement strand
CGCGGCACGCGCGGGCTCGGCGGCCGCAGGCGTCGGAGCCGCGGCCGCCGGGGCCGCCTCGCCTTCCGGCGTGCCCGCACCGGCGTCGGCGGCGCTGGTCGGCACGCGTTCCGGTTCGGGCTCCGTCTCGGGCACGGGCTGGCGCACGACGATCGAGCCCGGCGCGCGCACCGGGAGGTCGCCGCCGTAGGCGTCGACCGCGAACTCCAGCCACCGGGCGAGCGCGCGCCGCGTTTCCATGCGGGAAGGGATAGCGCCGCCGGCCGGGGTCCGGCAACCGCGCGCGCGATGCCGGCCGGTCAGAAGGTCCAGCCGATCGACACGTTCACGTTGTGGTCGAGGCGGTCGTTCCCGCCCGCCGGCGTGTTGTCGTAGAGCAGGATCCACTGGAGCTGGCCGACCATGTTGTCGGTCAGCTTGGTCTGCAGGCGCGTGTCCTTGCGGATGAACAGGTCGTCCTTGTCTTCGAGACTCTCGAACGCCTCGGTGAACTGCTGCAGACGGATGGTGTCGGTGATGTCCCAGGTCAGCGTGTACGCGCCGCGGGCGGTCACCGACTCAGTGCTCGGCGTGGCCGTGCGGTAGTTCTCGTAGAGGTACGAAGGACCGACTTCGAGTGAGAGCTGGAAGGTGTCCGTGTCGACGAGCTGGTGGCCGACGCCGGCGCCCGCGGTGAAGCGCAGGTCGAGGTTCGCCTGGGTGTCGCCTTCACCGCTCGTGTTGCCCCACACGTACCAGCGCTTGCCGAGGAAGTAGTCGTACTTCATGCCGCCGTAGGTGCGGCGCTGGCTGAGGTTCCACAGCCCGGGCGCGATCTTCTCTTCGGCGTAGTCCCAGCGCCCACGCAGGGTGATGCGGTCGTCCGCCGTGCGGCGCTCGGCGTCGAAGCCCGCCTGCATCGCGCGGCGCTCGGTGTTGCCGGTGAGGTAGAGGCCGCCGACGGTCAAGGAGCCGGTCCACGTCACCGGGGTCTCGTCCGGGTTGATCGCGGCGAGCTGGCCGAGGTCGAGCGGGCCACCCGGGCCGCCGGCCGCGTCGGACAACAGGAGCCGGCCGCTCTCCAGCCCCTGGATGCGGCGGCGGTAGCGCTCGCCGCCGGTCGTCAGCAGGGTCACTTCCGCCGCGCTCTGCAGGTTCGCGACCTGATCGAGCGGGACGGTGACGTCGCCGAGTTGGGGATGGGCCAGCACGAGCTTGCCGTCGGCCATCGTCTTGATCGTGCCGGTCAGCTCGTTGCCGTTGCCGAGCCGCACGGTGTCCTGTGCGCACAGGATGCCGGTGAGAAGGAACGCAGACGCGAAGAGAGGAACGTGATGCATCGGGGGAGCGCGACGAGTCCGGGCAGAGGATGGGGACGGGCGCTTTGAATCAAGGGCAAAGCCTCCCGCCCGGACGATCCGGTACGCCCTGGCACTGCCTTCGGTGTCCCGTAGATTCCCGCGCTGCCCCCCGGGCCGCCCTCGCGTTCGCCGTCGCGCGGGCGGTGCCTCCTCCCCTGTCCGGTCTACGACCTTGCCGCCGACCTTGCCGCGCCTGCGTGCGCTCGCGGTCCTCCTGCTCGCTGCCGCGGTCGTGTACCTCCCGGCCGCCTTGCGCGCCGAGCTGCTGAACTTCGACGACCCGTTCTTCTTCGGGCCGCGGAGCGCGTTCCTGGAGGGTGGGCTCGCCGTCGCGCTCGACCCGCGGGCGACGATCGCGGACGCCTACCTGCCGGTGGCGCACGCGTCGCTCTGGGTCGACTGGGCGCTGGGGGGCAGCGAGCTGCCGGCGATTCCGCGCCTGCACTCGCTGCTCCTGCACGTCCTCGTCGCGTTCCTCCTCGCGCGCCTGCTCGGCCGGCTCGGGCTCGGCGCGGCGGCCGCGACCGGCGCCGCTGCCGTGTTCCTCCTGCATCCGGCGCTCGTCGAGTCGGTCGCCTGGGCGAGCAGCCGGAAGGACCTGCTCAGCGGGCTCGGAGTGGTGGCCTGCCTGTCGGCCAGCGTCGACTGGTTCCGCACGCCGTCGCGTCGGCGCTTCCTCGCCGCGGTCGGCTGGGCGCTGTTCGCCCTGTACAGCAAGGCGACCGCGGTCGTGCTGGCGCCGCTCGCCGTGCTGCTCGCGTGGGTCGCGGTTCCGGCCCGGACGGAAGGGCCGCGCCTCCGGCGCTGGCCGCTCCTTTGCGCCCTCGGGGCGCTGTGCGCCGCTGCCGGTCTGCACCACGCCGCGGTCGCGGCGCGCGCCGGGACGCTCGGCGGCGGGGTCGACGCCGGGGTCGCGGAACGCGCGCCCGGCGTGCCCGGCGCGTTCGCGCACTACCTTGCCACGATCGCGTGGCCGAGCGGCCTGAACGTCCTCTACCCGGAGGTGCTCACCCTGCAGGCGTTCGCCGAGCGGGCGGTCGCCGGCTGCATCGTGCTCGCGGCGGTGGGGGCGGCTGCGGCGTTCGCGCTCACGCGCCCGCGCTGGCGGCTGTGCGGCGTCGGCCTGTGCGCGACGCTGCTCGCGCTCCTGCCGTTCAACACCGCCCTGCCGGCTTCGTCGATCGCCGCGGCCGACCGCTACCTCTACCTCGCGCTGCCGTGGGCCGCGCTCGCGCTCGCGGCTGCCGCGGGGCCCGCCGCGCCGATCGCGTGCGCCGCGCTCGCGGTCGTGCTCGCGTTCCCCGCGCTCGGGCGCGTGTGCGCCTTCGCGAACAGCGTCGCGCTGTGGGAGGCGAGCCTCGCCGTCGATCCGCGCAACGCGGTCGCCTGTCTGAACCTCGCCCAGGCCCAGGGCGACCGCGCGCGCATGCGCGAACTGGTCGAGCAGGCGGCGACCTGGGCGCGCTACCCGCAGCACGTCCTGCGCGCCGAGGACGCGCTCGCGACCCTGTGCTGGCAGGACGAGCGCCGCCAGCGCGCGGTGCGCCACGTGCAGCGCGCGCTCGAAGCCGCGCGCGCGCTCGGCGACGGACCGGCGGCGCGGTACGAGCGCGTCCGCCTCGCCCTGCGCGGCGCGATGATGGCGCAGGCGACCGGCGAGCGCGACCTCGCCGACGAGCTGGCCGCCGACGCGCTGCAGCTCGCGCCGGACCACGCGCAGGTGCTCGCGTATCGCGCCGCGTCGCTGCTGCACCAGGCGTGCGGGGCCGACGGGACGCTGCGGCCGGATACGGACGCCGCGTTCGCCGAGGCGCGCACGCTCCTCGACCGCGCGTTCGCTGCGGACTCGGCGGCGGCCGACCCGCACGTCGTGCTCGGCCAGTGGCACGCGGCGCGCGGCGAACGGTTGCTCGCGGTGAAGGCCTTCGACGACGCGCTCGCGCGCGATCCCGCCAACGCGGAGGCGCACCTCGCCAAGGTGGACCTCCTGCTCGGCCAGAGCCTGTTCACCGCGGCCGAGGCCGCTGCGCGCCGGGCGATCGCGTCGGGCAGCTCGGACGCGAGCATGTTGAGCCGACTCGGGATGGCGCTCGCCGGCCAGAACCGGCTGGACGACGCGCGGTCGTACTACGAGGCCTACCTGGCGATCCGGCCGAACGACGGCCACGTGCGCCGGCTGCTCGCGGCGACCCTCGCGCTCGCCCTGCGTCCCCTGCTGTTCCAGCTCCCGCCCGAGCAGCTCGAGCCGCGTGCGGAGCGCATCCGCGAACTGGACCCCGAGCACCCGGCTGGCGCGCTCGCGCTCGCGGTCGCGCGGCGCCACCAGCGCCGCCTGCCCGAGGCGCTCGTGCTCCTCGAGGGCGTGGCCGCCGCGTTGCCCGACGACCCCGACGTGCGCCGCCTGCACGCGGAGACGCACCGCGACCT
>DATGPD010000387.1:0-7621 GCA_035305285.1 Planctomycetota bacterium | reverse complement strand
AGCCGCCCCACGATCTCGCCGACGCGCGACACCCTCGGCGAACACCAGTTCTTCACCGGCATCGAACTGCGGTTCTGACGGACCGCGTCCGGCGGGGCGCGGCCTCCGGCATCACCGCGGCCTCAACGTCGGCTCGAACGCGCCCACGCGCGTGCGGACCGCGGGAGTCCCCTCGGCCATCGTCCGCACGCGCAGGAAAGGCGCGCGCAGCCCCCCCTGCACCGTCCGGTAGTCGAGCAGTTCGTCGCGCACCGCGAGCGCACCGGTGTCCGGGTTCCACGTGCGCGCCTCGATCACGCGGATCAGGAACGAACCCGTATCGATCGCGATGCGCAGGCCGTCGCGGCGCGGCGTCACCTCCTCCAGCACGGCGTGCTCGCGGTCGCCCGCCATGCGCAGCGCCAGGTGGCGGAACGCCAGTTCGCCGCGGCTCCAGCGCGCGAGCACGACCAGGGGATGGCGCGCCGCGTCCGCGAGGCGCGCGCGCGCCTCGTCGACCGTGACGCCGTGCCGTTGCTGCCCGGCGGCTTCGGTCCCGCCGCTCTCGTCCAGTCGCGCTTCGATCGTCGTCCCCAGCACGCGCCGCGTCTGGCGCAGTTCGCCCCCCAGCTCCAGCGCCGTCTCGACCTCCACGGTCGGCCCGACGCCGGACTCGCACGTCGCCCGCTCGCGGAAGCCGCGCAGCGCGCGCAGCACCTCGATGCCGCCCGCGGCGTCGGCCACCTTGGCGAGCAGCTTGTCGGCCTCGGCACGCGCGGCCTCCAGCTCGGCCGGCGGCAGAATCCGCTCGACCCGCTCGGGGCGCAGGACGCCGTCGGGGACCAGCTGCACGAGGCGCGACGACTCGACCGGCGGCCGCCCGCCGACCACCGCGAGCGTGACCGGCTCCTTCGCGAACGCCGCGAGCGCGGCATCCAGATCCAACCGCCCCGGGAAGTCGAGCCGTTCGAGCGTCGCGTCGATCCGATCCGGCGCGGCGCGCTTGTAGGCGAGCCTGGTGACGATGCGCAGCCACTCGCGCGGCGACGCAAGGCGCGCGAGCAGACGCATCTTCGCCCGCGCGGCCGCGGCGCGCACTTCGGCCTCTTCCGGCGGTCGCGTGCGGAACGAGTCGAGCACCTCCGCTGCCGCGAGCCACAGCGGCAGCGCGAGTTCCTCGGACACGCGGGCGACCAGCCCGCACTGCCCGGTGTCGCTGGCCGGCAATACCGAGAACCCGACGTCGCGCCCGGCGAACTGCGCGATCGCCGCGCCGAGCCGCCCGCCCACGCCTTCGAGCGTCAAACACTCCTGCAGCACGAGCAACTCGGCGGCGAGCGGCTCGTCGAGCCCCGGCTCAGGCAACAGGACCGCCAGCTCGACCGGGCCGTCGTGCGGGGCCCAGAACACGCCGCCCTCCGCCGACGGCGCCGCGACCACCGGCAGGCTCATCGCCGCCTCGTTCACGTCGAGCCACGGCGGCAGCTCGGCCAGCACGCCGAGCCCCAGCTCGCCGGCGTGGACCCCGGGCACCCAGAGCGCGAGCACCGCGCCCGCCGCGCGGTAGCGCGTGCGCTGGAACGACGCGACCTCGGCGGCGGTGCGCAGGCCGATCTGCCCGAGCACCTCGGCGAGCGCGTGCGTGCGGTGGCCGCGCAGCCGCTCGACCATCGCGAGCAGCGGCTGTTCGGCCCACTCGCGGCCGAGGCGCCGGGCGAGCGCGAGGCGCACCGCCTCGAACGCGTCCTCGGAGGCCGTCGGATCGAGCGGCTGGGCGAGGCTGCCGCCGAGCAGCGCGAGGACCTCGCGCCACCGGTCCGGCGGGAAGGTCACCTCGAACGCGGTACAGCTCGCGGTCACCACGACGTCGAGGTGCGCACCGATCCGCTGCAAAGCACCGCGCAGGCTCCCGCCGGCGCGGGTCGGGACGCGCAACTCGGCGACGACCTCCGCGGCCAGCTCCGCGAGCCCGGCCCTTCCGGCGCGCGAGCCGACCGGCAACGTCAGCCGCACGATTCCCGGCGCGCCCGGCTCCGCCGGCACGAGGCGCGGGGTGACGACCAGCAGCCCGTGCGGCCCCGCCAGCTCGACCATGGGCGGGCGCCACTCGCGCACTGCAGCCGCGACCTCCATCCCCGCGCCCTGTCCCGCACCCTGCGCCGCGCCGCCGTGCCCCGCCCCGTCCGCGGGCGCGTCTTCCGCCGGATCTCCCTTCCCGGGCTCAACCGACGGCGGCCGGCTCGTCTCGATCGGCCACGTTTCGACGACGACGTCGTGCCACAGGCAACCGCCTGCCGCGAGCCCGAGGAGGCACGCCAGGACGCGCGCGCTCATCGCGCCTTCTCCGCCTCGCGCATGGTCTGCTCCTGGGTCACGCGCACGCGCCGCGCGGGCGACAGCATCGCGCGCAGCACCTCGACGACTTCACGGTCGCGGACCGCGTCCACCGGGCGGAGCGCGCGGTCCGGCGGCATCCCGAACGCGCCACAGCGCACGGCGACGAACGCGGCGAGCCCCTCCGGCGTGGCCCGCGCGGCAGCATGCGCGGCGGCGAGGCGCGCGCGCGTGAGCTGCAGCTCGTGGTCCTCCGGCGGCTTCTGCGCCGCGGCGTCGAGCGCGGCGTCGACCTCGGCGAACACCAGCCGCACCCGCTCGGGGTCGAGGGCGTGTTCCTCCTCGACCGCGACCTCCAACAGCACGAGTGCGTCCGGCCCGGGTGCCGGGTACGGCCAGGTGGCGGCGGGCCGCGACGCGGGAGCGCCGTCGGTCTCCAGCCAGCGTTGCAGGAAGGAACCTTCGCCGCCCGCGAGCCATTCGGTGGCGATCGCGACCGCGTCGGGATCGGCGCCGGCCGGCGGTCGCAGCCCGAGCGCGATCCCGGACAACGCCCCCTGGGTGAGCCGGCTGCGGCGTTCGCTGCGCGGCTCCGGTGCGCTCCACGGCGGCGCCCAGGGGTCGGCGGTCAGCGCCGACGACGCGAAGCTCGCGCGCAGCGCCTCGGCGAGCGCCTCGACTTCGAACCCGCCGGTGAGCACGTGCACGCTCCGGTCGGGGCGCTGCGTGCGCACCCACACCTGCCAGGCCTGCGCACGCGACAGCGGGGCGAACGCTTCGGGGCGCGTGATGCTTGGCCGGCCGGCGGGCAGCGTGCCGTACGCGAGGCTGCGCAGCTCGTCGCGCACGGCAGTCCACGGGTGGCGCGCGGCCGCGGCCGCAAGCTCCGCGCGCACCGCGCGCAGCTCGTCGAACAGGCCGCGGAGCGCCGCACCTTCGCGGCGCGCGAGCAGGAGCTGGGCGACCCGACCGACCGCCTCGACCGGCGCGGTCAGCGACAGGAGCGTGCCGCCCGCGGTGCGGGCGAGGCGCGGCCCGGACGCCGGCGCCTGCCGCAGCGCGCGCTCCCACGCGAGGCTATCGGCCACCGTCATGGCCTGCAGCGTGTCCGCGCGCAGCGCCTCGCTCAGCTCCGCCGGCACGTCGCGGCCGGCACGCAGCAGGAGCGAGATCCGGCGCTCGTGCGCTTCGATCCGGCCGAGCAGCTCCTCCTCGGCGGCCCGGTCGCGGCTGCCGAACGCGAAGGGGCCCGCGAGCGACGCGCGCGCGACGGCGAGCGCGAGGCCATCGAGGCCATCCGGGTCGTCGTCGGGCGCGGTCGGGGTGAAGACCGTCCAGTGCACGACCGGCGGCGCCTGGCGCGGCAGCAGCACGAAGCGGCTGCCGTCCGGCGCGGTGAATGCGTGCACCGCAGCATCCTGCGCCGCCGCCGCCGCCGCCAGGCAGGCGAGCACGAGCACTCGCGCGCCGCGGCCCCGCACCACCTTCCGGGCACGGCCGGCGCCGTCCACCCTCACCCGCTCACTCCTCGATCGCGTCGCGTTCGGCCCCGGCGTCGAGCTTGCCTCGCGGTCTGCAGATGCCACGGCGACTCTCGGCGACGAAAGCCAGGATCTCGCGCACCGCCGGGTGCCCGCCGAACTGCTCCCGCACCGCCTCGGTGCGTTCCTGCAGGGTGGCGGTCCGCCAGAACAACTGCCGGAAGGTCCGCTTGACGACCGCCATGTCCTCGGCACTCCAGCCCTGGCGCTTGAGGCCGATCACGTTCACGCCGACGAGGCGCGCCCGGTCGCCCTGGACCAGGGCGAACGGCGGCGCGTCGCGCGACACCATGGCGCCGGCGCCGATCATCGCGAGGCGTCCGACACGGGCGAACTGGTGCAGGCCGACCATCGCGCCGAGGACGGCGTTGTCCTCGACGATCGTGTGCCCGGCGATCGCCGCACCGTTGGTGAACACCACGTTGTTGCCGACGGTCGCATCGTGCCCGACGTGCGCGCCGGCGAGGAACATGTTCTGGTTGCCGATGCGGGTGACGCCGCTTCCGTACGGCGTGCCGCCGTGGATCGTGACGTGCTCGCGGATCTTGTTGCCGTTGCCCACGAGCAGCACGCCCCCGCCGCCGGAGCCGAGCTTCTTGTCCTGCGGCATCGTGCCGAGCACGGCGAAGGGGAACATCTCGCAGTCGCTGCCGATCGTCGTCTCGCCGTCGACGATCACGTGGGAGTGCAGCCGGCAGCGGTCGCCGAGGCGCACACGGGGGCCGATGACGCAGTAGGGCCCGATCTTGACATCCACGCCGAGCTCAGCGCCATCGGCCACGAGGGCTGTGGGGTGGATGTCCATCTTGCGAAGCGGGGCAGTCCGTTGCGCCCGGGATTGTGGGAGCGCGAGGGGTACGGAGCAACGGGGAAGCTCACGCGATCGACGACCGGCGGGCGACCCGCCCGCCGGCGCGACCGCGCGCCGGCCCGCGGCGGACGTCAGCGCCGTCCGGCGTGCGGCCCGGTCGCGAGCATCGTGGCGACCGACACCGGCTTCACCGGCACCTGGACCACCGGACACGGCATGGGCCTCTCGGTGCTACCGAACTGCCGCTGCGCGA
This sequence comes from Planctomycetota bacterium, assembly GCA_035305285.1. Classification (GTDB taxonomy): domain Bacteria; phylum Planctomycetota; class UBA1135; order UBA1135; family UBA2386; genus DATGPD01. The sequence continues at coordinate 2,703 of DATGPD010000387.1, read as the reverse complement.
GCATCCAGACCGCGTGCTGGCAGATCCGACCCTGGCAGGGCCCCATGCCGGCGCGGCTGCCCATCTTGAGCGAGCGCAGGCCCGCGCCGAACACGCGCGCGGTCTCGCGCAGGCGGCCGAGCGTGACGTCCTCGCAACGGCACACGACCGTGGCGTCGTCGGCGAGGTCGTAGAGGCCGGGCGGCGGTGCGAAGGCGCCGAGGAGCGCGTCGCTGGCAGCGCGCTCGCGCGCCCGCGCGCGGGTCGCGGCACGCAGCCGCCGCCCGGCGTCCGGCGCCTGCAGGCCGAGGCTGCGCGCGGCCGCGATGCCCGCGATCCGGCCCTCGGCTTCCGCGACCTCGCCCCCGCCGATGCCGGCGATCTCGCCCGCGACGTAGACCCCCGGAACCGACGTCTGCATGGCGGAATCGTGCACCGGCAGCCAGCCGCCGCGCACCGGCTCGTGGCGCATCGCGCAACCGAGCAGCCGGGCCAGCTCGATCGAAGGCTGGAGCCCGAACCCGGCGCACACGACGTCGACCTCGAGATCTTCCTCGGTACCGGGCCGGGGGCTGCCGCGGCGGTCGACGCGCGCGATCGTCGCGCGCTCGACGCGGCCGTCGCCATGGACGCGCCGGATCGCCCATCCGAGTCGGTAGTCGACCCGGTGCGCGCGCAGCGCGCGCAGGTAGCGGAACGCCTCGCGCAGGCGCGCGGGCGAGCGCAGCAGCCCGAGCCCCGCGCGCAGGCGCGCGCCCCGACCGTTGGCTTCGAGGGCGGCGACCACCTCGACGCCGGCCGAAAGCAGGGCGGTGATCGTCGGCAGCAGGAGCGGGCCGGTGCCCGCGACCAGCGCGCGCGTGCCCGGCGCGACGCGGAAGCCGCGCACCATCACCTGCGCCGCACCCGCGGTGATGACGCCCGGCAGGTCCCAGCCCGGGAACGGGATGCAGAGGTCGTACGCCCCCGGCGCGAGGATCAGGCGTTCGCAGGAAAGCACGCCGGCGGCGCCGTCGCGCTCGAAGGCGACGTGCCGTGGCGAGGCGTCCCACACCGTGGCCCCGGAGACGACGGCGACGCCGCTCGCGGCGAGTTCGGCGAGCAGCGCGCTGCCCCGGCCGTGGCCGTGGCCGGCGCCGGACGGCGCGGCGAACGCGGCGGGCGGCTGGCGATGGATCTGACCGCCGGGGCGGTGGCCTTCGTCGACCACGACGACCCGCGCGCCGGCGCGCGCGGCCTCGATCGCGGCGGCGAGGCCGGCGGGACCCGCGCCCACGACCGCGATCTGTGCCTCCAGGCGTTCGGCGACGGCGTCGTTCACGGCGGCGTTCCGTCCGATCGTCCCCGGCGGTTCACGACCATGCGCGGCCCGCGGACCGGCTGCAGGCAGGCGCGCACCGGCCGGCCGTCGACGTCGACGAGGCACTCGTAGCAGACGCCCATCGCGCACAGCATCCCGCGCGGGACGCCGGCAGCCGAGGTGCGGATCCCGCGCACGCCCGCCGCCCACAGCGCCATCGCCACCGTCTCGCCTTCGAAGGCCTTGTACTCACGCCCGTCGAACACGAGCGTGACCCGCGCGCCGCGCGCGCCCGGCAGGCGGCGGTCAGGCATGCGCCGGCTCCCGCGGCGCGAAGCGCGCCGGCGCGATCGGACGGCAGTCGAGGCTCTGCTCCGCGCCGGTCACGAGTTCGGCGATGAGCTTGCCGGTGATCGGAGCGAGGGTGATGCCCAACCCCTCGTGGCCGCTCGCCACGAAGCACCCCGGCGCACCCGGGATCGGCCCGATGAGCGGCATCTTGTCGCGCGGGTACGGGCGGAGGCCGGCCCAGGTGCGCACGATCGACGCGCTGCGCAGGCTCGGCACGTAGCGCGCGGCGCGTGCCATCGACAGGTGCAGCAGCTCGCGGTCGACGCGGCGCTCGAATCCGGCGAACTGGCGCGTCGAACCGATGAGGATCGTGTCGTGCGTCTGCGGCTGGAGGTTCATCGCGTGCGCGCCGGGGTCCGGCTGGCCGCTCTCGGGGTCGACCTTCGCCGCGCCGCCGGCGGTGCGCAGATAGCTGACCTCCAGGACCTGCGTGCGCACGCTCGCACCGCGCGGCGTGGTGATCATCAGGTCGCCGCGCCGCGGGAAGATCGGCAGGCAGCCGGCGGGCGCGCCGATGCTCGCGCCGACCTGCGGCGACCACACGCCGGCGCACACGACGAGCGTTCGCGTCGGGATCGCGCCGCCTTCGGTCAGGACCGCCTCGAGCCGGCCGTCCGCGCCGCGGCGGACCCCGGTCACCGCGCACGAGGTGCGCACCGTGCAGCCGCCGGCGATCGCCGCCGCGAGCATCGCGCCGGCCGCCTTCATCGGCATCACCACCGCGTCGCCCGGATACCAGAGCGCGCCCGCGAGGTCGGGCGCGAGGCCCGGTTCGCGGGCGCGCAGGTCGGCGCGATCGAGGCGCTCGGCGCGTTCGCCGCCCGCCGCGAACTGCGCCGCGACGTCGTCGAGCAGGGGGAGGTCGTCGTCGGTCTCCGCGAGCCACAGGCAGCCGGTGTCGCGGAACTCGAAGTCGGCGATCGTGCCGCGCAGCTCGCGCCACAGCGCCACGCTGGCCGCGGTGAGCGCGAGCACGTACGGCGGGCTGGGCGTGACCATCAGGTGCCCCTGGCACGACCCGCTGGTGCCGCCGGCGATGCCGTGCGCGTCGACGAGGCACACCTTCGCACCCG
>DATGPD010000386.1:0-2999 GCA_035305285.1 Planctomycetota bacterium | reverse complement strand
TCCTGGATGGCGGGCAGCTGGTGCTGCGGCGTGGTGGAGAGCTGCAGCAGCGGCGCCCAGTGCCTGAGCTGCTCGAGGAGCGCGGTCACGCCGAGCCCCTTGCTGCCGCGTTCGAGGCGGAAGAGGTGGACGGCGCGCTCGAGCCGCTGCTGGGCCTGCGCGAGGTCGGCGATGCGGCGTTCGGTCTCGCGGTGCGTGCGCCGGACGTTGAGCCACGTCGCCACGGTGGCGGCGACGGCGAGCACCACGAGGGCGGGGAGCACGATGCGCGCGACGCGGTGGTCCTGCGGCATGACGGCGGACATTAGCTCGGGCGGCCGCGGAGCCGAGGCGCTGGCGCGCTCTGCATTCCGAGCGGACGGCGGGACGGATACGGAGCGGCCGGCGGCAACGGGTTCGGCGGGGGTCGGCATGCGCGGAGTCGTGGTGCCGACGAGCGCAGAATGGTGCGATCTCGAACACCGGCACCGAAGACTTTTCGCTCGCGCTCCGCTCCCCTGGAGGCAGGAGCGTGCGCGAGCGGCGCCGTTGCCATCGCACCTCGCGCGCGGTGCTGCCGGCCGCGCCGCGCGTTCAGGACGCGCGGGGGAGCCGGGCCGCGATCGTCGGCGGATCGTTGGCCGGCATGCTTGTTGGGTTATGCTCGCCGCCCCCCGAAGGTCCACGGACTCCCGTGCCGCCCGGCGCCGATGCAGCGGGTATGTTTCCCCGGCTTCCTCGGTGCGTGCCCGCGGATGCCGTCGCGGCCCGATCGTACGCCGTTCCACGACGACCCCGATGCAGGTTCGAACCCTCCTCCTCCCTGCCTTCACGACTGCCGCCCTCGCCTTGACGGGTTGCTCCTCGGGCGGCGGCTCCGCCCGATTGAGCCAGCCGTCGTGTGAGGACGGGACCGGCGGGGGGACCGGCTCCTCGTCGTTCTGCGTCGTCGCCTGCAACCTCGGCTGCGGGCCGATCGGTTGCGCGATCAGCGAGATCGCGCAGAACCAGCCGATCACCTTCGAGTTCAACCGGCCGGTCGATCCCGCGTCGGTCAACTTCACGACGATCCAGATGAAGACCGAGACCGGCGAGGAGCCGGTCGGTCAGTTCCTGGTGTCGGGCAACCGCGTGACCTTCGTGCCCGAGATCCAGGTCGTCGGCAACAGCAGCTTCTTCGGGTTCAAGAACGGCGCGACCTATTCGCTGATCATCCGGCGCGGCGGCGAGGGCCCGACCGTGCGCTCCGTCTCGGGCCAGCCGATGGTGCGCGGCCTCACCTGCAGCCTGCGCGTGTCGCGCGGGATCGTCGACCTCGACAATGCGCCGCCGCGCGCCACGCTGGTCACGCCCAGCGTGGTGACGAACGTGCCGCGCGACACGCGGATCGTCCTGGAGTTCAGCGAGATCCTCGACCGCGCGCCCTTCCAGACGACCAATGAGGAGGACCGGCCGGTGCGCTTCCTCGTGCGGCGCACGGTGAACAACAACGGCGTCCTCGAGTGCGACACGTCGTCCGAGCTCCCGCTGCGCGGTGCGCAGTTCCTCGATCAGGATCCGGCGCGGCAGATCTCGGTGCTGACCATGGTGCCCGGCGACCGGTTGCCGTCGCAGGCGTGCATCGAGATCCAGGTGACCACCCGCGTGCGCGACGTCGCGGGGGTCGCTGCGCGTCCGCAGTTGTTCCGCTTCACGATCGAGGAGGCCGCCCTCGTGCGGCGCACGCTGGTCGAGTCGTTCTCGTCGCAGCAGACGCTCGATCCGGAGCGCTCGGCCGGCGAGTGGTCGGGCGGCTCCGTGAGCCCCGCGCAGATCGGCGGCTCCGGCCGGCACGGCGACTTCTCCCTCGACCTGCTCGAGCGCGTCGGCGCCAACGACTACCTGTGGGACCTCGACCGCGACGAGGTGAACGGCAGGCGCGGCTTCCTCATCCCGGGCTCGCGCACGCTGTCCGGCGAGGACGAACTGGTCACCGACGGTGCGTTCGAGTTCGCGATGTTCGTGCTGCCTGACACCGCCAACGTGCGCGTCGTCGGGAGCAGCCCGCTCCGCCTGTGGGTGCGCGGCCGCTGCGAGATCGGCGGCGTGCTCGACCTCGCCGGCCGCTCGGCGGCCGTGGACTACCCGGCGCGCCCGTCGATCGCGACCATGCTCGCCGGGCAGCCGGCGTCGCCCGGCGGTCCGGGCGGCGGTGAAGGCGGGCGCGGCGGCTCGCTGGAGCCCGACATGGGCACGCCGGGCAACCCGAACAAGCCGGCGTTCGACGGGATGGACGGCGGAGCCGGCTGGGTGCACCCCGACCACGCCTACCTCAACCTGGCTCAGGCGCGTGGCGGGGCCGGCTCGCGGCAGTGGCCGGCGAGCGGCCTCAACACCGACATCGTGTTCTCGTACCTCGGCGTCGTCTCCCAGATGGCGCCCTCTCCGGGTGGGGGCGGCGGCTGGGTGACCCCCGGCGGCACGGGAAGCAACCTGAGCATCCCGGCCCACCTGCGGCAGGCGGATACCGCCGGCGGCGGCGGGTTCGACCCGCTCGCGCTTCCGCCGCTGGGCCGCGAGTCGGCGGTGCACTTCCTGCTCGGCGGCGCGGGCGGCGGCGGCGGTGGCGCGCACACCTACTTCCGCGCGCTCGGCGAGCCGATGCTGTGGTGCGCGGGCGGCGCGGGCGGCGGCGGCGGCGGCGCGTTGCTCGTCCGCGTCGGCCGTGACCTGCTGATCAAGTCGAACGCGTTCATCGACGCGCGCGGCGGCGACGGCTCCACGGTCACGGACACGCAGCGGCCGCTCGTCCTCGGCCCGGCGAACCCGGGCGGCGGCGGCAGCGGCGGCACGGTGCTCCTGCAAGTCGCCGGCAACTACGACCTCCTGGGGCGCGTGCGCGTCACCGGCGGGAACGGCGCGGACATCGAGTACAACTACCACGCGACTCCCGGCGTCGGGGATCGTCTGGTGCTGCACGCGGGCGACGGCTCGCCCGGCTACGTGCGCGTCGAGGCGCCGGTCGCGCCTTCGCCGCAGAA